>DUSX01000018.1 GCA_012842395.1 Bacillota bacterium | reverse complement strand
GACCGAAAGAAGAGCCGAGGAAAACGGCACCTGGACGGTGCCGGGGTTCCAAAACCCTCCCCCATAAGCTCTTCCTCCGGTTTCTCCTCTCCCACGGGATGACGGTCGCAAGACCGTCGTCTTATTTTTCTTCCCAAGTGGTCGTCCCTCGGGACACCAACCGCCGCCGCTCGCGCCGAGGCACGTATCGCGCGTCGTTCACGCGAAAAGGCCCGGACGGACGTCCGCCCGGGTCGCCCGACGAACCGAACCCATGGGTCACGCAACCCCCGCCGCACAGCAATCGTTCGAGGCCCCAAACGCGGGACTACGGGACTACGCCCGTCAGTCGACTGGATGAAAAGCGATGGCCATGGTGCCGGGGCCCGCGTGACAGCCGATGACCGGCCCGACCGTCGCAGTGAGGACCTCCTCACACGGGAAGTCTCTCTCCATGACCTGCTTCAGGGCCGCCGCCTCATCCGGCGAGACCGCATGGATCACCGCCGCACGCAGCCTCTTCCCGGCAGGGGCGTGTTCCTTCACAACCGCGACCAGCCTTGCAAGAATCTTCTGCCTCGACCCCCGCACTTTCTCGTACGGCGCCACCTCGCCATCCTGGAGCCAGAGAAGCGGACGGATCGAGAGCACGGTGCCCAAGAACGCCGCGGCCCTACCTATCCGGCCGTTCTTTTGCAGATACTCGAGCGTGTCAACGGTGAAGAAGACCCTCACCTTCCCGACGAGATCCTGCGCCCTCGCAACGATGTCGTCCATGCTCGCTCCTTCCCTTGCCATCCGCGCAGCCTCCAGGACCACAAGCCCGTTCGCTGCCGAGGCGAGGCGCCCGTCTATAACCCGCACGGGCCCGCCTTTCACCATACTGGCCGCGATGGCTGCGGACTGGTACGTACCCGAAAGCCGGCTCGAAAGGTGTATCGAGACCACCCCGTCAGATTTCGATAGCAAGTCTTCGTAAACAACCTGGAAATCCCGGGGTGAGGGCTGAGAGGTCCTCGGGAGGACGCTGCTCGAAGTGAGCTTGGCGTAAAACTCCTCGCTCGAGAGGTCCACGCCGTCCCGGTATACCTCGTCTCCAAAGTGAACGAGCAACGGGACCACGGTGATCCCATAGTCGCTGTACAGGTGCGGTGGGAGATCGGCCGTGGAGTCCGTGACTATCGAGATGTTGGCCATGTGTTTTCGCCTCCCCGGTGCTGTCTATAAGGCCCAATCCCCAGGCCGACGGCCTCCACGCGCTCACCCTCACCAGGGCGCCGCCAGCCGCATCGCCTATTCTACGGACATGATGTAATAGTAGAGCGGCTGACCGCCGTAATGGACCTCGACCTCGCAATGGGGGTAAATGTCGGACAGCCGCTCCGCAAGGGCCTGCGCATCGCTGACATGCACATCTTGCCCGTAGTATATGGTGAGGAGCGAGCTTTCCTCGGTCACCATCTGGCTGGCCAAGCTCATCGCAACTTCGTCGCGGTCCTTTCCCGCTGCGCAGATCTCGCCGTCCTTGATCCCGATGATGTCGTTTTGGTCTATGCTGAACCCATTCATACTTGAGCTCCGGACCGCGTACGTCACCTCGCCCGTGCTCACGTTGGCCAGCGCCTCTCTCATCGCGCGTTCGTTTGCAGAAAGGTCAGCTGCGGCGTTGAACGCCACAAGCGCCGCGACCCCTTGGGGTATTGTCTTGGTGGGGACGACAGAGATGGTCTTGTCCACGAATTCCCTGACTTTGTCCGCCGTGAGGATCACATTGCTGTTGTTAGGAAGGATGATCACGCTTTTCGCGTTAACCTGACGGGCAGCGCTCGCAAGCTCTTCTATGGAGGGATTCATGGTCTGGCCGCCCTCAACCACGACGTCGGCACCGAGGCTCCGTAGGATCGTTGCGAGGCCCTCGCCGACCGCCACGGCGACGATGCCAACGGGTTTTTCGATCGACTCGGGCCGGGGCCCCGGCGCGAGCGGCCTCGACGTGCCGACCTGGCCGCTGGGCCTCTCCATCTCCAGAGTGACAGTGCTGGGCCCGTCCGCGGACGCCCGTCCTGCGGGGCCTTGCGCCTCGAACTCTTCGTGCTGGTCGGCCATGTTGTTTATCTGGATCTCATGGAGATCCCCGAACCGCAGACAGTACTCCAAGACTCGCCCTGGATGGCTCGTGTGGACGTGGACCTTGGCGACGTCGCTCGTCCCCACCACGAGCAGACAATCCCCGGCATCAGCGAGCTCTGTACGTATGCGGTCCAGCGGAAGGGCCCTTCCCTTCAGGAGCAACTCAGTGCAGTATGGAAACCGCAAGCTTTCCCTTACGGTCGCCTCGGGCTGCCGCGCGGCCTGTCCCGCGCCGCCTCCCCGCGCCACCTGAAGCACGGGCTCCTGGCGCGGCACCGTCACCTCGCCACGCAAAGACTTCACTATACCTTGCCAGAAGAACACAAGCCCTTGCCCTCCCGCGTCAACCACACCGGCTTCCTTCAGGGTGGGAAGCATCTCCGGAGTTCGTTCCAAGGCCCTCTGGGAGTCCTCGAGCACCTTCTCGGCAAGAGCACGAAGGCCGAGGCCCGCCCTGGCGCACTGGGTGGCGGAACGCGCCGCCTCCCGTGCAACGGTCAGCATCGTCCCCTCCACCGGCTTCATAACTGCCTTGTACGCCATGGCGGCCGCGCTTTGAAGTGCGCGTGCCAAGTCTTGGGGTTCGAGCTGAGCCTTGCCCTCGACCCCTTTCGCAAAACCCCGGAACAACTGAGAGAATATCACGCCTGAGTTGCCGCGCGCCCCCATGAGCGAGCCCATGGCGGCAGCATCCGCGATCTCCCAAAGTTCGCGTCCCTCGGCCTTCTCAACCTCGCGCACAGCCGAGAGAAGAGTGAGATGCATGTTCGTGCCCGTGTCGCCGTCAGGGACCGGAAACACGTTCAGAGAGTTCACGAACTCCTTATTCGCTCCCAGCCATTCGGTGCCGGCCATGATCGCGCGCGCAAGGGCTCCGGCATCGAGCAGATCACGCTTCAACGCGCTGGCCTCCTCTTGCCGGTCACGTGCGCCTATCCGTTCTGACATGCGTCACCCTCACACCTTGAACAGTTATGTTTACCTGCGCCACTTTGAGCCCGGTCATGCTCTCCACAACGTACCGCACCTTATCCATAACGTTCTGGGCGACCTCGGTGATCTTCGTGCCGTATTCGACGATGATGTAAAGCTCGATCACAACCTCGTCGCCGTCGAGCTTCACCTCCACGCCGCGGCTCATGTTCTCCATCCCGAGAAGCTCCGCGATACCGTCTTGAATGTTCCGCGAAGCCATCCCAACGAGGCCATAGCATTCCGTCGCCGCCATCCCGGCGATGAGCGCGATCACCTCGTCCGAAATGGTGATTTGGCCGAGTTCCGTGCTGACATCCTTGCCCATGAACCGCAGAACCCCCCTGCCCGCGCCGTCGCCCAGCACATCCCCGTGAAGACCGGACGTTTCTACATTCTCCGCACCGCAAGAAATTCCTTTTTGCTATCGTATGCTCGCCCGGGGCGCGCGTAGAATGGCCCGCGGTGCAGCCTGCGCAGGCTCGTTTGCGGCGCTTGCGTGGCCTGCGTCGCTATGATACAATACACCACGGGTCTTTGCAAGACAAGGAGGTGCTGGCCGTGTCATATCGGTGCGAGATCTGCGGTAAAAGCCCGCATGTAGGTAGACAGGTAAGCCATTCGGACATCAAGACTCCCCGCAAGTGGCTGCCGAACATCCGTCGGGTGAAGGCCATCGTCAACGGCGCCCCGAAGCGCATCTACGTGTGCACCAGGTGTCTTCGCTCAGGCAAGGTGGAGCGCGCCCGCTAACGAGCCCGACGGCGCGGGGCATTCGCGCATTCCATCGCTTCGATCTCGAGCTCGAACTCGACACCCTCGCGCGGATCACTCCCGAGCAACGTCGCTCCTGGAACCCGAAACCGCCCAGAGAGGCCCATGGCTTCCCTTCACAGCAAGGCGGCGTGTCGGGTTCTTTTGTTCACCAAGAGGCTAGGAGGCTAGGCCGGCCGATCGCCGCCCATCGCTCTCCGGGCGAATCAGGGGAAGAGAACTGAAGGCAGACCTGTCTGCTCATCAACGCCCTCCGCCGGGCCAGGCGCCCCCGGCCGCCGCGCCGGGACAGCCCCCAGGCTCACAGAAGCGGCTTGACGATGCTTTCGAGTTCCTCCCGGCTTGTCGCCCCGACGATGCGCGACCTTATGACGCCAGACTTGTCCACGACGACGGTCGTAGGTATGGCCTCGACCTTGTAAACGTTCGCCACGTCGCCAGAGAGGTCCAAGAGCACTGGGAAGACCATGCCCGCACTCCTCGCGAAGTCGCGCACCTGACTCTCGGGCTCGCGAAGGTTCACCGCGAGGATCACCACGCCGTCCTTTTCGTGGGCTTTGTAGAAGTCGACGAGGTCCGGGATCTCAGCTCTGCACGGCGGGCACCACGTGGCCCAGAAATTCACCACTACCACGGCCTTACCGCGATACGCCTCCAAGGAGGCCTCCCCACCGTCAAGCGTCCTCAGTATGAAGCCCCGGGCGAGGCCGCCTTCCTCCACCGACGGTGACAGCTCGCCAGGATGGTGTCCGAACCGGTCCGTTAGCGCGTAGCCGACGGCGCCGATGATGATGAGCGAGGCTATGAAAAGCAGGATCCGTTTCGTGCGCACGTTACGTCCTCCCTTGACTAGAGGTTTGGTGGGGTTTGCTTCTATCATAATACCCCACCGGGTATATTGCAAGCGTTACCAAGCTCCGCCGACACCTGGGGTGTGGCCGACAGCGCAACGAACCCCGAGTATGAGGTAGTACGGCCACCCCCACGGCGCGCGCACTTCGTGGGTCCGGCGGGGCGCTGGCGACCGATTCTCGCCGTCTATGCGGTCAATAGATGAGATAGAGGCGCACGCATGACCCGTGCGCCTCACAACCTCACACCAGACATGCAGAACATACTCACGGTTGAGGAATGGCAAGCCCGGCTACTCCGTGTTCTGAGAGCTTGATATCGGGATACGTGTCCTTGATTATCTCGGTTATCGTCCGGATGGACTTGATCTTGAGCCTCGCAAGGTCTTGCAGAGCGGCCTCCGACGCACCCCAGGGCGCATACATGCCCACGCTCGTGCCGCTCTCCATCTTAAAATAGCACGGCGCCGCGACCCTCGCTATCTCTGGTGTCTCGTAGAACCTATTCATTCCGCCCCACGTATCGAATATCTGGATGTGCACATCCATCGGAATGTCGACGACCTTCCGCATGGCGGCGAGCGCCGAAAGGGAGCTGTCTGCGATCGGGTTGAACGTCCCAGCGCCGAGGCTCTGCAACAGCTTCGCACCAGCAGCGTTGGCGTGACCTGCGAAGATGGACACCTTGAACGTCACATCCTCCGGCAGGTCGCCGTTCTTTTTCATCTCGTTCAGCACCATGAGAACGCCTTCATCCCAGACCAGGAAGCCGCGGAACCCGATCTCCACGGCACGCATCACGTCATACACGTAATGCGCCAGCATGTCGCACCCACGCAAGCGCATGCCGCAGATCGCGCCTTCCGGAGTCGTTATCTGTCGCCCGGAGTACCATGTGGGCCTCGGCCCCGGGGTAAGTATGACCTCGACCCTCTCATCATGAGCGACCCTTGCAAACTCCGCAAGCTCGTCCCGGGTAGCCCATGTTGCGCCCCGCACCACCGATATCGCACGATGGAACGGGACCCGCTGTCTCTTCGCCTCTTCGATGCAAGCCCTCAGCACTGCCGTGGTCTCTATGCCCGACACCTCGACGCGCCAATGGGCCCCATCCGGAAACCTCTTCGTGGAACTCGGCAGCTCCGCAAGATCCCGCCCAGGAACACCCGCCCGCTCGATAGCTTCGCGCACGCTCGTCATGTCCAAGTGGCAACACCTCCGTGCAGCTTACGTTCGGCTGGCACAAGCTGCCGCCCCGCCAATGCGGCGCGGCGAAGGCAGCGGCAGCTGGCTGTCACCGGCTGTCAAGGGACTTCAGGAACTCGGCAAGTTTCTCCGCCTCACCCTCCTTCATTTTGTAGGTGTGCTTTTCCTCGGGGAAAGCAAGCCCCCTAACATCGCGGATGTACTCGGATATGGCACCCGTGATGATCTCGGCAAGATTGGCGTATTTCTTCACAAACTTAGGCGTGAACGCCTCCACGAGCCCGAGCATGTCACCGTTTATCAGAAGCTGACCGTCGCAATGCAGTCCAGCGCCGATACCGAGGACGGGAATAGCGAGTCTCTTCGTTATCGCCTCCCCGACCTCAGGCGGGATGGCCTCGAGGAGTATTGCAAACGCCCCTGCCTCCTGGATGGCGATGGCGTCCAGGATGAGTTCGCGAGCGGCCTCGGCCGTCCGTCCCTGCGCCTTGAACCCGCCGAGTTGGCCCGAGCTTTGCGGGGTCAGGCCGATGTGCCCCATCACGGGGATACCAGCGTCGACTATGGCCTTCATTTGGTTTATGACCCGCCTCCCGCCCTCAAGCTTGATGGCGTCCATCTGAGCTTCCTTCATGAACCGGCCTGCGTTTTCCACGGCTTTCTCCGTCGAAGACTGATACGACATGAACGGCATGTCGCCAATGACAAAGGTATTCGGCGCTCCCCTACGGACCGCACGAGCATGGATGATCATCTCGTCCATGGTAACAGGAATCGTTCCCGGAAGCCCGTACACGACCATTCCGAGCGAGTCGCCGACGAGAAGCATGTCGATGCCCGCCTTCTCAGCGAACGACGCGATGGGATAGTCGTACGCCGTGAGAAAAGTGATCTTCTCTCCTTTTCGCTTCATGTCCACAAAGTCGAGAACGGTCTTCTTCGCCATCGGAAACACCCTCCTTTTCCCTGCTGGTCACCGGGGTCCTTGCCTCACCAGACTAGTCTTACGTCGTCGAGCAAGGCGGTCCACGCCCACCCGGAGCACTCGAACCTCAAGGATTTGAGGAAGGCCGGCCGTGGGACTAGCGTGCTCAGGTTATAAGACCTGGACGTCCACTTCCCAAGCTCCACGAACTCCGCGAAACTGTCTACACCTCCCTCCAAGGGCAGATGGAAGTAGTACGATCTGACGAAGGAGTGCTCAACACCATCTCTGTCGAGGTAAGTCAAGACGACCTTCAGCGGGTAGGTCGAGCCCGTCGTATACTCCTTCAGCGTGTAGTCGTCGAGCCGCATGTCAAACGACAGGAACACCAGGCCGAACGCTGGCAATTCCGCATCGATCCGCTGCTCGAGCGAACAGGAGCCCGCCTCGAACGTAGGCGGACGCGAGATCTTCAGTACGTGCTGACGCTCGCCGTCGGCCACGACCGACCACGACGCGGCCCGCGAGCCCGCAGCCTCGCTGTGGCGCCAGGTCCAACCCGCAATGTTGCCAGCAGCGAAATCGCCGTTCACGGGCACCGCAACAGGCGAGGGGGGTGCCGCGGCCGTGGTAAAGGACCACGAGTAATCCTGTTGCATTTCAACCCCTTGGGAGTCCCTCGCGCTCCTGCTCACCACCACCTTGTAAGTGGTGGAATACCGCAACGGCTTGGCCGGGACTATCACCATGATCGCCTTGTTGTTGAGGAACTGCCAGCTCGATGGGTATACGAGTTGAAGCGCTGGCGAGACGTTTACCGACTGTATTGTCGAGGCCTCATCCATGGGTTCGCTGAAAACGATGTGGATGGCGGTGTCGACCGGCACGTACCGCATGCCGTCGGACGGGTACACCTGTACGACCCTCGGCGGCTCCGGTCGTGGAGTAGGCTCCCCGGCGATCAAAGCTCCACCAGGTGCCGATATCAGGATCATCAAAAGAACGAACGCACAGGCCGCAGTCACTCGGAATCCAACCGGTTTAGGCATCACGTCGCCTCCTCGTCCCCGACCCGCACGGCGTCGGCTTCGGCGCGGGTCGGCGTCTCACGCACCCCGGGGCCAGAAAACCCTCAGCTCCCGGCCCATTTACCTGAGCCCGGCTCCCCAGTTGGGGATGGAATTCGCTATCGAGACACGATCTCCTCCTCAGCCCGTCTCCCCGGCGCCTGGGACGCGTGAGAGCCGACTCGGGGCAGTACGACTCTGCGGACGCGGAGTCTGCGCGGCCCTACCACGGGCATGAGGCGAGCTGCGCACCGTTGTCGGCGTAGAGGATACGCACGATGTGATCCTCGATGAGCGCGACAGTCCCCCGCCTGTCACGCGCTTTCGAGAGGGCAGGGCTGCCCGGGTTGAGGATGAGCCCGCCTTCGTTTCCGAAAGGCCTTTCGACGCCCGGGACGTGGGTGTGGCCGGTCACAACCAGATCCAGGCGGTAGCGATGCAACAGACCAGCCATGGCCTCGCCTGCTATCAGATGCCCGTGATGCACGAGAATGTACCTTCCCTCGACCACGGCGAGGACATACGGTGCCTGCATTGGCACGTTCAGCACGAGCTGGTCAATATCGGCATCGCAGTTTCCCCTTGCGATCAAGAGCCGACCGCCGTAAGTGTTTATGGCTTCCGCCAGGCCCTTGGCGTCGTGACCGTCCGGAAGAGGGTTCCTGGGGCCGTGGTACAACACGTCCCCCGCGTGAAGCAAGATATCCACCTTGCCTAGCACAGCGAGGGCTTTGTTCCACGCCGTGAGGGAACCGTGTGTATCGCTTATAACACCGATGCGCACGCGTTAGCACCTCCCAGAGAGGGGATTCTTGCAGCAAGAGGCGTCCACTATGCCTGTGGGCGCCTGCGAGCCTTCGGTAATCGCCGAAGCGACCCGACGTACCAGCTCGCCGTCGTATTTCAGCAAAGAGACAGCGTCCTGCCACGGCACAAAGCAAGCGGCGCTGATCCCCTCCTCCCGCTGGGGAGACGGCGTCACGTCGCTCCCCGCGCCGTCGTCGCTCGAACCGTGTGCCTCGCGTCCCACAAACCAATGGACCACCTTGTCCACGGGCTCCCCGGAGCACTCCGAGAGATACGTATACGAGGTCGTGCCAGCTGTCCCCAGCACAACGGCACGAATGCCCGTCTCCTCCTCCACCTCACGCAGAGCCGCCTCCTCGACGGTCTCGCCGGCCTCAACCTTGCCCTTGGGAAGGACCCACTCGCCGAAACGATTCCTGATGATGAGGACCTGGTCGCCCCTGAAGACGATTATCCCTGCGCTAACCTCTTTCTTTCGCACGGGCTCGTTCATTCCACGCCCTCGCTTTCCTCTGGCAGCGTTGTCATCGCCCCCGGGGCGCCCTTGCTCGCAGCCGCGCCCGAGCCGGCGCCCGAGCCCGCGACACGCAGGCGCTCCACGCTGATCACGACCTTGTGGCCGTTCACGTCCCACTCCTGCGTAAGCTCCCCACGGGTCTCCGCAGCCGGGGGCTCCCCCCTGAACTCCAGCTCCTCCGAGAGCGTCTCGTCCATAAGATAGGCGCGGTACGCCTCGCACGCGCGTCTGACCGCTGCATCAGCCCAGAACACCGTGCGGATGCGGTCCTCGATGTCGAAATTCGCCTGTTTGCGCATGCTCTGGATCTTGTTCACCATCTCGCGTGCGAGGCCTTCCATGACAAGCTCGGGAGTGAGGCGTGTGTCCAGCGCAACCGAGACCCCGCCCTCGCCCTCCACCGCGTAGCCTTCCCTCTCGACGGTCTCCACGCTGACCTCGTCGCGATTCACCTGTACCGCCGAGCCTCGGACGAGAACATCCACCTTCCCGGCACGGTCCATCTCCCTGACGGCTTCTTCAGGGTCCATGGCAAGTAGAGCTGCCACGACCTCCTTGACCAGCTTGCCGTGCTTGGGACCGAGAAGGTCATATCTGGGCTTCACTTTGTGCGCCACGAATTCGCCCGTGTCAGATGCGACCCGAACCACCTTCACGTTGAGCTCCTCTCTTATGAGGGGTTCCAGGGCAGTGACCGCGCGTTCGCCCTCAGGGCTGCCAGCGACAACCACCATCTCGGCGAGAGGTTGACGGTTCTTGATGTTCACCCTGTTCCTGGCGGCCCGGCCGAGGGTGACGACGTTTCGCACGAATGCCATGTCCCGCTCCAACTCAGAGTCAACAAGGGTCTCATCGCACTTTGGGTAGTCGCACAGATGGACGCTCTCCGGAGCGTCTTTCCGCCTTTCACCCTCGAGGTTCCTATATACCTCCTCTGCGACGAACGGTGTGAACGGCGCTAGAAGCTTCGCGACACCCACCAGCATCTCGTGAAGGGTGAGATACGCCGCGACCTTGTCCTCGGTCATCTCTGCTCCCCAATACCGCCGCCTAGACCTTCGCACATACCAATTGCTCAGGTCATCCACGAACTCCTCGATGGCCCGAGCAGCGCTGGTGATGTTGTACTCATCGAGCTCGCTCCGGACCTTCGCCGAAAGGCCGTTGAAGCGGGATATTATCCACTTGTCGAGGAGGGAGCGACGGCTCACGTCGAGTTGGTGCTGTTCAGGATCGAACCCATCCACGTTCGCGTAGAGCACGTAGAAGGAGTACACGTTCCAAAGGGTCGAAAGGAACCTGCGGCGCGACTCACCGACTGCCTCCATATAGAACCGCGTTGGGTTCCAAGGCGGGTTGACCGTGTAGAGGTACCACCTGAAGGCATCCGCGCCGTAGGTGTTGAACACCTCCCACGTATCCACGACGTTCCCTTTTCTCTTGCTCATCTTCTGGCCCTCAGCGTCCAGAATGTGCCCGAGCACGAGCACGTTCCGGAAAGACGGCCTGTCGAAGATGAGGGTCGATATGACTAGGAGCGTATAGAACCATCCCCGCGTCTGGTCAATGGCTTCACATATGAAGTCCGCCGGGAAGTTCCGTTCGAACTCCTCCTTGTTCTCGAACGGGTAATGCCACTGCGCGAACGGCATCGACCCCGAGTCGAACCACGCATCTATGACCTCGCGGGTACGGCGCATGATCCCCCCGCACTCGGGACAACGCAGCTCGACCTGGTCGATGTACGGCCTGTGCAGCTCGAGCTTGTCTGGAAGCTTCGTGGCCATGCTCTTTAGCTCGGCCACGCTCCCGACGCAATGCTGCTTCCCGCAGCTTTGGCATATCCATACCGGGAGAGGCGTGCCCCAGTAACGTTCGCGGCTCACCGCCCAGTCTATGACGTTCTCAAGGAAGTTGCCCATCCGGCCATCCTTGATGTAATCCGGATGCCAGTTGATGGCAGCGTTGTTGCGGAGGAGCGCCTCTTTCACCGCGGTCGTTCTGATGAACCATGAAGTCCGAGCATAGTACAGGAGCGGTGTGTCACAACGCCAGCAAAACGGATAGGTGTGCCTGTACATCTCGCTCCGGTAAAGCTTTCCTTCCTGCTGCAGCCTCTGGATGATCAGGGGATCCGCCTCTTTAACGAACATCCCCTTCCATGGCTCCACGGCCTCCACGAACCGGCCTTCCGCATCGACGAGTTGCACCACGGGAAGGCCGTGCTCGACCGCAGCGGACATGTCGTCCTCGCCGAAGGCTGGCGCGATGTGGACTATGCCGGTGCCTTCCTCAAGCGTAACGAAATCCCCCGTGACCACGTACCACGCCCGCTTATCAGGGCGAGCAAACGGAAAGAGAGGCTCGTACTCCCTTCCCGCCAGCTGCGCACCTGAGAACTCCTCCACTATCTCATAGCCCTCCCGCACCGCTGCGTCCAGCAGCCCTTTCGCGAGGATGAACCGCTCGCCGGTTCGGTCGAGCCTGACCTTGACGTACGTGAAGTCCTTGGAGACCGCCAGGGCGACGTTGGAAGGAAGGGTCCACGGCGTGGTGGTCCAGGCGAGGAAAAACGTGTCATCCTCGCCCTTGACCTTGAACTTCACGAACACGGAGGGGTCCTCCACCTCTGAATACCCCTGCGCCACCTCGTGGCTTGAGAGGGCCGTGCCACAGCGAGGGCAGTACGGAACGACCTTGTGGCCTTGATAGAGCAAGCCTTTGTCCCATATCTGTCGCAACGCCCACCAGACCGACTCGATATAGTCGTCGGTGTACGTGATGTATGCCTTATCGAGGTCGATCCAGAACCCCACGCGTTCCGTCATGCGCTCCCACTCTCGCTTGTACCGGAACACGCTCTCTTTGCACTTCTCGATGAACCTCTCGACCCCGTAGTCTTCTATCTGTTTCTTTCCGCTTATCCCGAGCTCTTTCTCGATCTCGAGCTCGACCGGCAGGCCATGAGTGTCCCACCCACCCTTCCTGGGGACGTAGTACCCGGCCATCGTCCGGTATCGCGGGACCAGGTCTTTCATCGCCCTGGTCAACACGTGCCCCGGATGAGGGAGGGCGTTCGCCGTCGGCGGCCCCTCATAGAACACGAACCTCGGGTTGCCCTCGCTCTTCTCGAGCGTCTTCTTGAAAACATCGTGTTCCGCCCAGTACTTTAGGATCTCCTGCTCCATCCTGGGGAAACTCGCATCCGGATCGACCTTCCTGAACACAGCAGCAAACCTCCCTGCAACACCACTTCACTCAAAGACCTCCGCCTCGGTCATCTTGCTACTAGGAATCAAAAGCCTCCCGTCCCACAACAAGGGACGGGAGGCAAACCTCCCGCGGTACCACCCGGGTTGACCGCATCTCTCGCGGCCCTCTCGCGGGCACAGGTCACCTGAGGCCACCTCAGGTATACGCATGCCCTGCCTCTCTATCGGGAGGATCCGGCGGCGTCTACTCTCGGCCTCCACCGCAGGCATCTTGGCCGATTTCGCACCGCAACTCAAGGGTGATTTTCGGCAGCCGCCGAGCCCCGGCTCCCACCGGCCCCGGTTCGCTTCACTCCAGTGGCGGCCTACTCTTCCCTCTCATCGTCGTTGCCACTTATCGGCTTTGACCCAGTCACCATAATCTGACTAGGCTTAGTCTACCATAGCAGCGTCACCGCGTCAACCACGACGCACCGGTCCCCTACCAAGGGGAATCCTCTTGATAAACGGCAGCTTTGGGGTGTCATGCGTTATCACCTGCGGCCCCGGTAGGAGGCCTTGGCCGCACTTTTCGCACACCTCCGACCCGTCAGGATTCGTCGTCCCGCAATTGGGGCACTGGATCACCTTGGGCTCACCCCCTCCCTCGCGCAAAAGCCGTTCCTCGCTATTTATATGCTTGGGAAGCACCAGGGTTACGAGTCCAAAGCCGCGCAGGGCGCCCCGCAGACGGCTGCAGGCGAGCCACAGGCACGCCGGTGCGTCGAGCCGCGGTGCGACGCCGAAATCGTCTTGGTCTTGCCCTCTACTTGACAAGGTTCACTTGGATCATGGTTATGACCTTCGTGTCCTGCCCGTTGCCTGCATACGTGACCATCTCAGATGCCTCGAGTTTAGCGAGCCTGCCGGAGGAAAGGTAGAACGTCCCCGTGCCCGTATACGTGTAGTCCCTCGAGTTGGCCCTGCCCTTTCGAGAGGCCTCGTACTTCACCTTGAAAGCGTCCTGAGAGCCCACCCTCTCGATGCCGTCGAACTCGTAAGTGCGTCTTTCCATAGCAAGACCACCGTTTGCGGTGGAGTAGAGCTCGTCGTTCACCGTCCACTTCTCTCCAACGATGACAGGCCTCGCGGGCAGGATCACCTGCGCCAACCACAGAGTCTCCACCTGGCGACCGTCCCACGGCTTCAGCCCCTCGGCTTCGAGGATCCGCCCCGTCCTCTCGAGGGTAAGGTAATAGCGGAACGGCTCCAGATTGCGCGCTTCTCCTCCTTCCGGCGTGACGGTGCCGGCACAGGTCACTGTCTGATGGATCTTCCCGTCAGCCGTGGCAGCGCTCTCGACCTTGACGTCCTCCCGGTAAAGGTTGGTCATGCGTCTTGTCCCTGAGTATATGGTCTCACTGATGAGCACCTGGTACCACAGGGTCTCTCCCTTCTTGATGTCGTACTGAAGCAGGTACGACGGAGGACCAGCCTCGGCGACGCCCGACTGAAAGCGCATAGGCACAGCGAGGCCACCTAGAAGGGCAGCAAGAACCCAGACCCGCATCCCCCATATCCCGAGATGAATCTTTCTCCGTCGGCCGTCGGTGGACCGGCCCGGACCATTCCCGCCCATGGCAAATCCCCCTTCAGTGGGTGGCAGACTCATAGCGGCCGGGCGCGCATTACGCGCTCGGAACTCAAACCCGCTTTGCAGCAGGGCAAATGAAAGCAAGGGCCCTGCATCTACAGACTCAGATTATAGAGTACTTCTTACTGCCTTGTGAAACTCCTCTTCGTCCCACCAGGTAATTCATATCTTGGGGCAATCGTGTCAGCCCGGCGCCACGTCACCGTGGACCCGAGCATAAGCCGGGCAAGCTCCGTGCCCTCGGCTCGCAGGCTCCGCCCGAGCTCATCTCGAGGGTTCAGCCCGCGCCTCGCGTCTCGGGCGAAATGCGCTGGCCGGTGGCTCGTGCACCGCAGCAGGCAGCTTGTAGACGTGCTCCACCACAGAAAGAAGCCCGCATCACACGATGCGGGCTGCCGCGAGGCTTTGGCTCGAAATGCCTGCGGCCCATGTAGGAGGTTGGGAGCTGGAAACATCCCGGCGCCCGGCTTCCGGGGGCTACCCGGGAGCCGGGGCCTGAATGTAGCGATTCATATCAGGCCGTGCGGCCTGCAACGGCCCTAGGGCATCCGCCGCTCGGTCAGAACCGCGCCCTCGCATGATAGTGGGTGTGCAGGAGCTCGTGTGCCTTCTCGCTAAGGGGTTTCCCAAGGAATTCCCTGTAGAGCTCCTGGACCGCCGGGTTGAGGTGCGATTTGCGCAGCGGCATGTGCTTATCCTCTTCGTAAATGGCCGCGATCCTCTTCTTTCGTATCTCGTCGTTCGTGGGTATGGGCTGACCGCCGCCGCCGATACACCCACCCGGGCACGCCATTATCTCGATGAAATGGTAGTTGGCTTCGCCGCTCTTCACGCCCTCCAAAAGACGCCTGGCGTTCCCGAGGCCGTGCGCGACTGCGACGCGAACGTGTGTTCCATCGAGGTCGATCTCTGCTTCCTTCACCCCATCGAAGCCCCTGACCGGAACGAAGTCGATGTCGTCCAGCTCGCGGTCGAGGACCACCTCAGACACGGTCCGGAGCGCCGCCTCCATCACGCCGCCCGTCACCCCGAATATGGCGCCCGCGCCGGTGGACATACCGAGGGGCGGGTCGAACGCCTCAGGCTCGAGGGAGCCCAGGTCTATCCCGGCCTCGCGGATCATCCTCCCGAGCTCCCTCGTGGTGAGCACCGCATCCACGTCGGCATACCCGCTCGCCGTCATCTCCGGCCTCCTGGCCTCAAACTTCTTGGCAGTGCAAGGCATCACGGACACCACAAAGATATCCTTCGGGTCGATGCCAGCTTTCTCTGCATAGTACGTCTTTGCAACCGCGCCGAACATCTGTTGAGGCGACTTGCACGTTGAGAGGTGAGGCAGGAGCTCGGGGTAGAAGTGCTCTATGAACTTGATCCAGCCTGGGCTGCACGACGTGATGAGAGGCAACGTGCCGCCTTCGCGCAAGCGCTGGAGGAACTCATGCCCCTCTTCCATGATGGTGAGGTCTGCCGCGAAGTCCGTGTCGAACACCCTATCGAACCCGAGCCTGCGTAAGGCAGCTACGAGCTGCCCGGTGACCCGGCTGCCGGGTTCGAGCCAGCACTCCTCGCCGATGCTTGCACGGATAGCGGGGGCGGTCTGCACGAGCACGTGCTTCGATGGGTCTGCGAGGGCCTGCCACACAGCCTCCGTCTCGTCCCGTTCCTTCAACGCCCCCGTGGGACACACCAACACACACTGCCCGCACAGCGAACACACTGCGCTCATGAGCTCGTCTCCGAAAGCCGGCGCGATCATGGTTCCGAAGCCCCTGTTGTTCGGAGCGAGCGCGAAGACGGTCTGCACCTTCTGGCACACGCTCATGCAACGCCTGCACAGAATGCACTTGTTCGGATCTCGCACGATGGACGGGCTCGACGTGTCGACAGGGAACTTGGCTCGTTCGCCCGGGTACTCAATGTCGCGTGTCCCGAACCTTTCAGCCAACGCCTGCAACTCGCAGTTTCCGTTCCGCTCGCAAGTGAGGCACTCGAAAGGATGGTTCGATATGATGAGCTCAAGCACCGTGCGACGCGCTTCGCGCACCGCCGGGGTGTTCGTGTGAACGACCATATCCTGAGCAGCCGGGGTGACGCACGAGGCCTGGAGGGACTTCGCACCCTCGATCTCCACCACACAGACCCTGCACACGCCGACGGCGTTCACGTCCTTCAGGTAACAGAGAGTGGGCACGTCGATCCCGGCCGCCCTCGCAGCATCCAAAACCGTCGAGCCTCTCGGGACTTCCACCTTGCGACCGTCAATTGTGAGACTAATCATGTCCATCATGGCTCACGCTCCATTCCTCAGTCCTTCACGTCGCACCGCAGGCACCGGGACGCCTCGTAAAGGGCGGCTGCTTCACTGAGCCTCGATACGACCTCATCGAAGTTGCCTTTTCTTTCGGAGACGGGCAGGTGTTCCGGATGCTGACGGATCATACGCTCCTCATGGATTTCCCCGGCGAGCTCTCTCCCGAGGTCGGGGCTTACCGGGATCTTCCCGGTCCCACCGAGGAACTTGTCTATTTCCTCGGCGGCCCGCCTGCCGTCTGCGATCGCTTGGATCACGGTGTCCGGACCGTTAACGCAGTCTCCACCGGCGAAGACGCCGGGCTCGCCGGTCGCGCGGGTCCTCGGGTCTGCGACTATCGTAGACCACTTGGTGACCTCGATTCGTGACCCAGCCGGCACCACCGATGCGTCCGGCCTTTGGCTGATGGCGGATATCACTGTATCCACGTCGATGACGAACTCCGAGCCCTCGATCGGGACAGGGCGTCTGCGGCCGGTGCGGTCGAACTCGCCAAGAGACATGCGGACGCACTCCATGTTCGTAAGCTTGCCGGCGCTTCCGATCATCCTGGACGGCGCAGTCAGGAAATGGATCTTAACCCCTTCCCGCTCCGCCTCGGCTATCTCGGACTTGTCGGCCGGCATGTCCTCCCGCTGCCGCCTGTAGATTATGTGGACCTCCTTCGCGCCGAGCCGCAAGGCGGTGCGGGCCGCGTCTATGGCGGCGTTGCCGCCACCTATGACCGCGACCTTCTTCCCCACCTTCCGGCGGCCGTTTAGGTTCACCTCTCGCAGAAACTCCACCGCGCCGATGACTCCATCGAGGTCCTCACCGGGCACGCCCAGCTTCTGGCTGACGTTCGCACCGACCGCGATGAAGATCGCCTTATAGCCCTGCGCCTTCAGCTCCTCCAGGGTTATGTCCTTGCCCACCGCGACCCCGGTGCGTATCTCGACGCCCCTGCGGCATATCGCGAGGATCTCCGCGTCCAGAACATCCTTCGGCAGCCGGTACTCGGGAATGCCCACCCTGAGCATCCCACCGGCCTCGGGGAGTGCCTCGAACACCGTGACCTCGTACCCAAACCCTGCAAGGTAATACGCGGCTGTGAGCCCCGCGGGCCCCGACCCGATGATGGCGACCTTGGAATCCTTGCGGACGGCCGGACGGTCCGGTGGCAGCGGGTTCATGAGCTCCCAATCAGCCGCAAACCTCTTCAGCTCACATATGGCTACCGCCTCATCCAGCTGAGCCCGCCTGCACTTGCCCTCGCACGGGTGGGTGCATACCCGCCCGCACACCGCTGGGAATGGGTTCTTCTCCTTTATGAGCCTGACAGCGTCCTGATATCTCTTTTGCCTTATCAGGCTGATGTACCTTGGGACGTCGACCCCGGCCGGGCACGCGTTCTGACACGGGGCCTCGAACAGCGCGGCGCACACCGACGCCGGACACCGCTTGTCGCGGATGTGAGCCTCATACTCGTCTCTGAAGTACCGTATCGTGGTGAGCACGGGGTTCGGAGCCGTCTGGCCAAGGCCGCACAGGGCGGTCTCCTTGATCCAGGTGCCCAGCTTCACTAGACGTTCGATGTCTCCCTCGCGTCCCTCGCCGCGCGTGATCCTCGTCAGGATCTCGAGCATCCTCTTCGTTCCGATACGGCACGGAGCGCACTTGCCGCACGATTCGTCCTGCGTGAACTCGAGGAAGAACCGGGCCAGGTCGACCATGCACGTGTCCTCGTCCATGACGATGAGGCCGCCCGAGCCCATGATCGTGCCGAGCTCCTTCAAAGACTCATAGTCAACGGGGGTGTTGAGAAACTCCGCTGGCACGCACCCGCCTGACGGGCCTCCGGTCTGCGCGGCCTTGAATTTCTTGCCGCCTGGGATGCCGCCCCCGATATCGAAGATTATCTCGCCAAGCGACGTACCCATCGGCACCTCGACGAGGCCCGTGTTGTTTATCTTCCCGGCTAAGGCAAACACCTTGGTGCCTTTGCTCTTCTCTGTGCCGATGCTGGCGAACCACTCCGGCCCTTTCAGGATTATGGGCGGGATGTTCGCGTACGTCTCGACGTTGTTGATGAGAGTGGGTTTCGCCCACAGGCCCTCGTTTGCCGGGAACGGGGGCCTCGGCCGCGGTTCACCACGCTTCCCCTCCACCGAGGCCAGGAGCGCCGTCTCCTCCCCGCAGACGAACGCGCCCGCGCCGACCCTGATGTCAAGGTCGAAGTCGAACCCCTTCCCGAATATGTCCTTGCCCAGCACTCCGTACTCCCGAGCTTGCATTATGGCGTGCGTGAGATGCTTGACTGCCAAGGGGTACTCAGCTCGCACGTACACGTACCCCTGAGACGCACCCACCGCATAGCCTGCGATCGCCATAGCCTCTATGACACTGTGGGGATCACCCTCCAGCACGCTCCTATCCATGAACGCACCGGGGTCACCCTCGTCGGCGTTGCAGACCACGTATTTCTGGTCGGCCTTGGCCCTGCGCGTGAAATCCCACTTGAGGCCGGTCGGGAACCCAGCCCCGCCGCGCCCGCGCAGCCCCGAGCGCTTTACGACGTCCACCACCTGCTCCGGCGTCATCTCCGTAAGGACCTTCGCAAGGGCAACGTAACCGTCCTCAGCGATGTACTCCTCTATGTTGAGCGGGTCTATCTTGCCGGTGTTGCGCAGGGCGATCCTGAGCTGCCTGTTGAAAAACGTAATGTCTCCGTATGTCGGTACCCGCTGCTGGGTATCGGGAGCTTCATACAGCAGGCGCTGGACTATCCTTCCTTTCAGCAGATGCTCACGGGCGATCTCCCTGGCATCCTCGGGCCTGAGCTTCCGGTACAGGACCCCTTCGGGGTATATGATGGCAACCGGGCCGAGCTCGCAAGGACCCATGCACCCGGTGCTCACCACTCTGACCTCACCAGCAAGGCCGCACTTTGCTATTTCATCCACGAAAGCCTCTTGAACCTCTTTGCACCCAGAGGAAACGCAGCCTGCGCCGCCACACACCAGGACATGCGCACGGTAGGAATCCATGTGACCAGCCTCCTTACTCTCAGGCGGCGACGTTACGCCGCGACGGTCCGGAAGACTCTCCCTCGCGTGACCCCGCCTAGTCGTATTTGGCAAGGATGTCTTTGAGCTTATCCGGCTTCATCCGCGCATAGATGTCGTCATCGACCCTCACCACCGGGCCGAGGCCGCACGCGCCCATGCAACGGACAACCTCCATGGAGAACTTGCCGTCGCTCGTGGTGTCCTTGGCCCGGATGCCCAGGTCTTGCTCCAGCTTCTTCAGGATGTCTTCAGCGCCCCTCACGTAGCAGGCTGTGCCCTTGCACACGCTGATCTGATGCCGCCCTTTGGGTTTGAGCGAGAAGAGCGCGTAGAACGTAACCACGCTGTACACCTCGCTCAACGGAACACCGAGCCCCTCCGCCACCATGGTCTGGATCTCCCTGGGCAGGTACCCGACGACCTGCTGCGCCTCGTGAAGAACCTGGATGAGCACGCCGGGCCTTCCCCGATAGTGCTCGATGATCTCTCTCACCTTGGCCTTCTGCTCCTCGGACACTCCGCCGAAACATGTGCACTCTTCACACGCCATCCCGATTCCTCCTTCGTCGCCGCGGCAGGACGCCGACCCCCGCCGCGCAACTACCGCCCGCAACCATAGCAAGAACCGTGCCGCTTGTGAAGGTTATCACAATGGATCCGTCCAGGCGCGTCCAACCCATTGTGCCGTCTGTCACAATCTCGTTCGCCCACCCCCGGCTCGCCCGGAGCGATGCACCGCGCCTAATGCACAGTCGCATCACGGACTGCCGATCGAAAGTGACCGCTCCCGTGCAAGAGGGGGTCGCGGCATGTCGGCGCCCGCCACGTACCGCGCCACGTACCGCGGCATCGCGACCACCACCCCCTACGCCGCCTATGCGAGATCCCGCCTGCCCCTCCTCCCGGCTTTCCTCGCAGCGCACCCAAGTATGACGCCACGAGACCGCCGGGGTCACCCACGTGATGCCATCCCGGCTGAGTTAAGGCCCGCAAGGCCGTTGCCAGGGCCGCGCAAATCGGCAGCTACTAGGCAAGTTCAACAGCATCTATCGCAAGTTGTCGTCTGTTCTTGGAGTGACAGGGCTACCGGTGCTTGCACAACGGGGCGTGGAGAATTCGGCGAGCTCGGGCGCCAAATCAAATCCGGACGAGGTGCGCCGCAAACGCGTCGTCCCCAGAGGGCGTGGCCGGCAACCCTAGGCAAGTCGCGCGTTGAGAGACAGACCACGCACCGCCTGCGCCGGCGTTCGCCGTGGGACCACCGCAAACAGACTAATGCGCCGATGCATCATGAAATGCACCGGCGCATTCCCCCACGTCCACAACGTCACCGTGGTCGCTGAATGCGTCAAGCCGTCCGCATGGAGAGACGCGGCGCGGTGACCCGCGCTCTCGCCCAGCGGTGACCCCGACTCTTATCGCGCCTTGGCCGAAGGAGCGGTCGCGCCGCGCGTTGCGGCGTATTTCTTTATCTTCCGCACCACGGTGGATTGATTGACTCCGAGAAGCTTGGCTATGCTGTACGTGCTCCTGTTCTCAGCGAGCGCGCGCTGGATGAGCTGCCTCTCGACTTCCTCCACGGCCTGGCGGAGCGGCATGATCCCGCCCACCACCACGTGCGGCTGGCTCACCCCGCCTTCCTCAAGGATCGCCTTGGGCAGATCCCTCACGGTGATCTCATCGCCCTCGACGGTAACCACCAACCGTTCGATGAGGTTCTCGAGCTCCCTAACGTTCCCAGGCCACGAGTATCGCGTCAAGACCTCGCGCGCGTCCTCGCTGATGACCTTCTTGTAGCCATGGGCGCTGTTATACCTGTCAAGGAAATGGTAGATAAGGGGGATCACGTCGTCAGGCCGCTCGCGCAGGGGCGGAATGGTGATGGGGACGACGTTCAGCCGGTAGAAGAGGTCCGCGCGGAACTCCCCCCTCGCCACCATGGCCGCGAGGTCGCGATTGGTCGCTGCGATTATGCGGATGTCCACGTTCAGGGGCTTCACCCCGCCCACCCGCACGAGCTTTCGCTCCTGGATGACCTGCAACAGCTTCACCTGGAGGTCGGTGGGAAGCTCCGATATCTCGTCGAGGAACAGCGTTCCCCCGGCGGCCATCTCGATCATCCCGGGCTTGCCCTCGCGCCTCGCGCCGGTGAACGCACCTGCCTCGTACCCGAAGAGCTCGGACTCCAGTAGGGACCCCGGAATGGCGCCGCAATTGATGTTGACGAACGGGCCGTTCCGGCGCGGCCCGCTCATGTGAATGAATCGCGCCACGACCTCCTTGCCAACGCCGGATTCCCCAAGGATAAGGACGGTGGTGTTCACCGGGGCCACCTTCGCGGCCAGCTGCAGGACACGCCCCATCTCCACGCTGTACGCCACCACCGCTGGATATCCAGCTCCCGAACCGCCCCGGCGGCGAGTATGACTGACGCACAGAGTCGGGGCCTCGCTCTCGCGACAGTCCTTCGCGCCCTCTTCGCCCTCGCCCTGCCCGCCCGTGGCAGGCGAGGGAGCCTGATGCGCGTGACGACCTCGCCCAAGCATCTCGCGGGCCGCCCGGACCAGCGTACCTCGCTCGAGCCCCGGCAACGCCGAGACGAAGGCGCCGTCGGCCGCCTGCGCCGCGCGGCCACCCGCCGCGAGCAGCCACAGCACGCCTTCCGCGCCCCCACCCAACACTAGAGCGCGCTCAGGGCACAGCCTGAAGCACTCTCCGCACCCGTCACACTTGGACGCATCCACGGCGGGCGCATGCCCGCTCGCGCAGGACATCGCCCCGGACGGACATCCCGCCACGCACTTGCCGCACTGCGTGCACCGTTCGGGATCAACCAGGACATGCGACGGCATCTATCTCCCTCCGGGGCAATTATACACCACATCTCGATGGGCGTATAGCGAAGCGAGGAAGCGAGAGACGCGACGCATGCCGGTCGGCGCGACCGACCGGCGGGAGGTCAGGAGTCGCCCTGCTGCCGCCCTCCGATGCCGACGGCCGCTGCCCGGCTGAGCTCCTCTTTGTACTGAAGGAGATACAGCTGGTAGTAAATGCCCCTCTTCGCGAGAAGCTCCTGGTGTGTGCCGATCTCACGCACCCTGCCCTTGTGGATCACGACTATCTTGTCAGCATTTTGGATAGTTGACAGCCTGTGGGCCACCACCAACGTCGTCCTGCCACGCACGAGCCTGGCGAGGGCATCCTGGATAAGCGCCTCTGTCTCCGTGTCGATGTTCGCCGTAGCCTCGTCGAGCACCAGGATGGCAGGGTCGAATGCGAGAGCCCTGGCGAATGCGAGGAGTTGCCGCTGGCCCGCCGACAGGGTCACCCCCCGCTCTTTCACTTCGGCGCGATACCCGCCGGGCAGCCGCCTTATGAACGCGTCGGCGTTCACGTGCCTCGCGGCCTCCTGCACGTCACTCTCGCTGATCTCAGTGTTGTTGAGCCTAATGTTGCTCTCGATGTCCCCCGTGAAGAGGAACACATCCTGCTGCACCACCCCGATGTAGCGGCGAAGCTCACGCCTGGGGATGTCCCGGATGTCAACGCCATCTATAAGGATCCTCCCGCGCGAGATTTCATACATCCTGCCTATCAGGCTGATGATGGATGTCTTGCCCGCCCCCGTGGCGCCCACGAAGGCGCAAGTCTCGCCCGGCTCGACCTTGAAGCTCACGTCCTTCAAGACCCAGTCCTCGCCGTTGTACGCGAACCATACGTTCTGGAACTCTATGCTTCCACGCGGCCGCCCCAGCGACGCGGGCTTCGCCGGATCAGGCTCCCGCGCGTCAGTGTCGAGGAGCATGAATATCCTCTCCGATGCGGCCATGGCTGACTGCATAATGTTGTACTTGTCCGTCAGATCTTCGATAGGCCGGAAGAACTGTTGGACGTAGTTAATGAACGCATACAACACCCCGAACTCGAGCCTTCCAGCGAGCACCCGGCCGCCTCCGTACCATACAAGCAGCGCCAGCGCCAGGGATGACACGAGGTCCATAGCGGGCCTAAAGATGGCGTACACCTGGAGTTCGCGCATGTTGGCCGCGAGGTAATCCCTGTTTATCGAGTCGAACTCCTCATATTTCTTCCTTTCGCGCCCGAATATCTGGATGATCCTCATCCCGGAGATGTTTTCGGCGAGCGTCGCGTTGATCCGGGCGAGCCTCGTGCGTACGAGCCGGTATGCCTCGCGGGCCTTCGCGCGGAAGAGCACCGTAACCCCGATGATGATCGGGACGGTCGAAAGGCTTACGAGCGCAAGCTCGAGGTTCATCCTGAGCATCACAACGATGATGCCCACAAGCAAGAACAGGTCTTTGAACAAGTTCACCAGCACCGACGTGTACATCTCGTTCAGGGCCTCAGTGTCGTTGGTGACCCTCGTGACTAGTCGGCCGACGGGGTTCTTGTCGAAGAACGACAGCGAAAGCTCCTGTAGATGGCGGAATATCTCCACCCGCATGTTGAAGATGATCTTCTGTCCGGTGTATTGGAGGATGTAGACCTGCGCGTAGTTCAGGACGAACCCGAGGATCATCGCGCCAAGGAGAGCGAGGGCGAGCTTCAACACACCTGCTGCGTCCCGCGCCTTGAACGCACGCACCTCTTCGGGCGTAAGCTCGTCCCTGGTTGCGGCCTCGCTCTCGCTCGAGGGATCGCCCATGACGAGGAAATACCGCCCGTCCGCAAACTCGATCCGCGCGGGACAGCCGGACGTTGGGTCTCCCTCGCCGTCGTGGCGCGGAAAGCTCTTCGGAAGCCACTTCTCGCGCACGAACACCATGCCGCGTATGGCGACGCCTGGGAACGGCTCCTGGCCGGGCGAGAAAGCGAGCATGGGCGCGCCCAACGCGTTGATGTGGTCGTCGATGGCTATCTTGGTCAAGTAAGGTTGCGCGAGGTCCGTTAGGGTGATGACGAAGAGGAGGATCACGCACACGACCAGATGCTTCCTGTACGGGGCCGCGTACCTGAGCAGGCGCCTCATCAACCTCGCGTCGTATGCTTTCCCAATAGCCTCTTCTTCCTGGATGCCTGGCATGGATCACGTCTCCTCAGTGGAGGTTAGCTCTTCTTCGAGCAGCTGGCGCTCGTAGATGTCGGCGTAAATGCCCCCGGCGGCCACAAGGGACTCGTGGTCGCCCTGCTCTACGATCTCGCCGTCATCCAGCACGATAATCTCGTCCGCCTCTTTCAGGGTGGATATCCTGTGGGATATGAGAATGGTCGTCCGTTGTCGCATGATGCCTCGTAGCGACTTCAGGATCCTCTCCTCTGTCTCCGTGTCCACAGCGGAGAAGCAGTCGTCAAGGATGAGTATCCTTGGATTCTTCACAATCGCCCTCGCTATCGCGATCCTCTGCTTCTGTCCGCCGGACAGCGTTACCCCGCGCTCGCCCACTATCGTGCCAAACCCCTCGGGGAACCCGCGCACGTCGTCCGCCACGCCCGCGATCTCGGCTGCCTTCTCGATCTCCTCGGGTGAGAAATCGTCAGAGGCAAAGCCGATGTTCTCCCGGACAGACGACGAGAACAGGAAGTTGTCCTGCGGAACGTACCCGATGTCGCGGCGTAAGACGGCGAGGGGGATCTTGTTGATGTCGACGCCGTCCATGAGAAGCTGGCCCGGGCCGGGATTGTAGAGGCGCAAGAGAAGGCTGACAAGGGTTGTCTTCCCGCTTCCGGTCCTGCCTAGTATCCCCAGGGTGCGCCCAGCAGGGATCCTGAGGTCGATGTTGCGGAGAGCCGGACGGTCCTGGCCAGGATAGGCGAACAGGAGACCCCGAAACTCGATCTCTCCCTCAAGCCGGCTTACGGGGGCGAGATCCGTTGAATCCTCAACCTCCGGCCTCGTGGAGAATATCACGTTCAACCTGTCCATGGAGGCCATGCCTCTTTGCAGAGTGTTGACGACCCATCCGATGGCCATCATGGGCCAGGTAGCCATACCGAGGTAGCCCCCGAAGGCCACGAAGTCCCCCAGGCTGATATCGCCGGAGATCACGAGCCTGCCGCCGTATCCGAGAACCACCACGAAACCCAAGCCCGCGATGAACTGGACCAGCGGCCAGAAGAGGCCCCAGATCCTGACGAGGTGCATGTTGGCGTCGACCACGCGCTGGGCGACCTCGGTGAACTTTCCCACCTCCGACTCTTCCTGCACGAACGCCTTGACCACCCGTATGCCGCTCAGATTCTCCTGGGTTCGGTCGGTGAGGTCCGCGAACGTCTTCTGGACAGTTAGGAATCTCAGATGTATGACACGTGAGAAATGGGTCACGACCAGGGCAACGAACGGAAGAGGCGCCAGCCCGAGTGCCACCAACCGCAGGTCTATGGTGCGTACAAGGATGGCGACAGTGGCGATCGTGAGGAAGGCCGCGTCCACCGACATGACCACGCCTTGCGCCAGAGCGTGCCTCACGGCATGGATATCGTTGGTCGCGTGCGCCATTAAATCGCCGGTCTTGTGGTTGTTGAAGAAACTCGCGGAGAGGGTCTCCAGGTGTCCAAAGAACTTGTTCCTCAGCGTGTAGTCGATGAGGCGAGCGGTGCCCATTATGTACATCCGCCAGAAGTATCTGCCCACCCCAACCAGCACGGCGATGCCCACGATGAGGCCGACGTAACGCGCAAGGCCGCTCGCGTCGAGCTTGCCAGCGCGGACCTCGTCCGTCACCCTCCCGAGGATGCGCGGAACCACAAGCTGCAGGGCATCGACCGCCACCAGGAAAAGAACGCCCAGGGTATACCTGGACTTGTAGCGTACAAAGAAGTCTTTCAGAAGCCCAAATCTACGCCGCACAGGCTCCAACCTCAAAGCCGCGCTTGAGGCGCGTTGGTGGGAAAAGACCCCCTCTGGGCCTCGCGCGATGCGTAGGTGCGGGGGGCGACGATCCAATTATACACTCCAAAGCTGGACTATGGCAATTCCCCGCTGTCACTAGGGCCTGTCCGACCGGGGGCCCGTGTCGCGGAGGCAAGACGGGCGCTTACTCCAAGGAGCATCTCCCGCACGATCTTGGCGGCAAGGAGCGAGGTGATGTCGGAGAAATCCCACGGCGGCGCGACCTCTACAAGGTCGAAACCTACGACATTCGCGCGCGCGAGAAGCTCTGCGGCATCGAGGATCTCAGACGAGGAACATCCGCCCGGCTCTGGCGTGCCCGTTCCCGGCGCGAAAGCGGGGTCAACCACGTCGATGTCGAGCGTCACGTAGCACGGCCGGTCCCCTAACTGCTCCAGCACAGCTCGCACGGCCGCAGGCACGGGTCCAGCGATCCTGTGCGGACCCCAGCGACCGGGCGCAAACTCCTCGGCCGCCCCTGATCTGATGCCGACCTGGTAAAGGTTGTCCACCCCGACGATCTCCGCAACCCTTCTCAGGACCGTGGCGTGGGAGAGCTTCTGCCCAGCGAACTCGTCTCGGAGGTCAGCATGGGCGTCGAGGTGGACGACGACAAGATCCCCGTGCGCCCCGGCGACAGCCCGCACGCACGGAAGGGTCACGAGATGCTCGCCTCCGAGCGCAAATGGGATCTTGCCGTCTTCGACGATCCTTTCCACGACCTGTCCGATGGCGTCGAGGCTCTTCTCGGTATTGCCGAGCGGGAGGGATACGTCGCCGATGTCAGCAGCCCTCACCGACGCAAGGGTTCGCCCCTGGCTGGGGCTGTACTCCTCGAGGGAGAACGAAACCTCGCGTATCTTGGCGGGTCCGCCGCGCGCACCAGGCCGCCAGCTCGTAGTAAAGTCCATGGGAAGCCCCAGGATTACGATATCGGCGCGATCGTAGTCAGTGCGCGCCCCGAGGAATCCGTCTCTCTTTTCCACGAGGATACTCATATCCAGCATCTCCCACCGCACGTCAACTTCCAAGAGCCACCTATCACCAATCCTGCCCCGCGAGGGGCTGCCCGGTCAGTACACTCGCCCCTCATGCAGGCCCACCGCGTCGCAGCCGAGAGCGCCTGACCCTGCGCGCGGATAGAGCGGGCGCAGCAGAGACGAGGCGTGGGCGGTGTACACCTGCTCGGGACCCTTCTAGTACCAGAGGGCCGCACCTGCAAAGGCACATCCGATCTTCTGAACCACGTGCTCCGTGCCCTTTATGAGGATCTTGTCGGGCACCATCTTCCGGAAAGCGAGAGCCTCGCGTATCATCCTCTCGATGGTGTCCTCAGCTTCCTCCCTCGAGCACTTGCCCCCGAACTCCATGATCACCCCGAAGCTTCCGGAGACGATGCCGACACCGATTGCAGCCGCTATGCGCTCCCCGGGAACGTCGCTGGTGACCGAGCCGTAAGCTGTCGGAGTCAACGAACCCGGCGGTATGTCAAGTGCATCCATGTACTCCGCACCTGGAGGCAGAATGCTCGACACTTTCAGGAGGTTGAGATTCCCGATTCCGGCGGCGAGAAGCGCCTTGTCGAACGCAGTGAGCGCGGTGTCGCCCTCGGAGCTCCCGGCGACAAGGGTGAATTTGCGAGGCGTCGGCAACATACGTTGATCCCTCCACTCTTGATAGACCTCGAACCGACTACATACTATGCTAAGTCGAGTGTCCGCCGCAACATGTCTTTTTCATCCAACCATGATCCGCTCCTCAGGGTACTTGACGGCATTGGCGGCGTGCTGCCTCTGAGCGATGGCCGTTGCCACCGTGAGAGGGCCGACGCGTCCCGCGAACATCGTGGCCATTATGAGAACCTTGCCGAGCGGCGTTAGGTTCGGCGTGAGCCCCATGGAAAGGCCGACTGTCCCGAACGCCGACGTGGCCTCGAAAAGGACCGATAGTAGGTCGTCGTTGCGGGTTATCGACAAAGCCATGGTCATGACGACCACGAGGGCAAGGGATATCATCGAAACCGCCAGAGCCCTGTATACGATCCTTCGGGGGATCCTCCGCTCGAAGACCTCCACGTCCTCCTTGCCCCTGACCACGCTCCTCACCGCAAGAAGGAGGGTGGCGAACGTCGATGTTTTTATCCCACCTCCGGTCGAGCCTGGGGAAGCCCCGATGAACATGAGGATCACCAAGAAAAGCTGCGTGGCCGCCCGCATGTCGCCAATGGATACGGTACTGAACCCGGCCGTGCGTGGTGTGACAGCCTGAAAGTAGGCGCCCAACACCCTCCCGAGCGGACCCAACGGCCCCAGGGTCGCCGGATTATCCCACTCGAGTAGGAATATCACGATCGTCCCGACTGCGATGAGAGTCGCCGTTGTGAGGAGCACCAGCCTCGCATGCAGGCTCAATCGGGTTCCCCTGCGATGTGCCACGACCTCACTCACCACCGAGAAGCCCAGGCCGCCCACAATGATGAGAGAGGTGATCACGAGGTTGACCCAGACATCCGTGGCATACCCCGAGAGGCTCCTGAATCCTCCAAAGAGGTCAATGCCTGAGTTGCAGAATGCGGACACTGCGTGGAACACGCCGTAATAAAGGCATTTCGGAAAACCCATGTCGAAGGACCATCGCGCTGCCAGGAGGAGCGCGCCGGCACCTTCGACGGTCATCGTGACCAGAAGGACTCTCCTGACCAGGCGCACCATTCCCTCAAGGGTCAGGTGATTCATGGCTTCCTGAATGATAAGCCTGTTCCGAAGGGATACCCTTCTGCCGAGCAGAAGGAAGATGAGCGTGGACATGGTCATGATCCCGAGCCCGCCCACCTGAATGAGGAGCAGTATCACGATCTGGCCGAACAATGAGAACTGGTCATGAGTGTCCACGACCACGAGGCCGGTCACGCAGACCGCCGACGTAGACGTGAACAAGGCGTCGAGGAAGGGAAGCGGCGCCCCGTCCCTAGACGAGACGGGAAGCGTCAACAGCAGCGCGCCTACGAGAATCAGGCTCGCAAAGCCGCCCACCAAAACCTGCGCCGGGCTCGCCGCGTTCACTCGGGCCAAGAACCAGCGCCGCCCGGCAGAATGCACACCGGAGATTTCGGAAGCCACAAGTCTGCCCTCCCGGGGAACCCGCAAGAGCTCGTGTTTTCGACGCTCAAGATTATACCACGTCGGCAGGTCTTGTCAACGCAGGGTGGGAACCCCGGTACCGGAGACGGAACCGGCCGTGACAGACCTTGTAAGGCACCGAAACGCCTGAGCGCCGCGCGTCTCGGGCTCTGGGCACCGCACATAATCCACCATTGGTCCTGCGTACCGTGCTACAAGCCCTGGTTTCTCTTCCTGACGGCGCTGGGGTCGTCCGTGCTCCTCGCCCGACTGGGCGCCTGCAATTCGGCCACCCTGCGCGCCGAGTTCGAACGGGGCGAGCCGATGCCGCATGACACGCCGTCCCAGGAGGGCAAGGCCGGTAGCCCTTGCCAGGACCCGCATGCTCAGAATCAGCGCGAACTTGCGCCGGCTTGCGTCCACTTAGCGCCGGGTCAGGCGGCCTTACGCCCGCGCGAATCCGTGGCCGCGCCACGCCTGGCCCTTTGCACATAGGCCTCGGCTCTCAGGACAGCCGTCTCAATCTCGTCCTTTCGCGGAGCCTTGCCGGTGGCTTTCTTGAACTCCTTCACGAAAAGCTCCAGGAACTTATCCATCTTCTCATGGCCTTTTATGCCCCACTCCTTATAGTGTTCCTCGATGTAGTCCACGACGTCCACTGTAGTATCAAGTATCATCTGGTATCTGCGATTTCTCTGGTAAACTTGAAGGCCGTAACCAACGAGGATTATGATGAGCGGTTCCATGACCGCGTCGCTCGTGACCACGTTCCACAACACCCTGAGCCACTTCAACCAAAGTCACCTCGCCTTCTCGGGGAAAAGCCATCCCAAGCATATACTAGGCAGGCAACGTCCGTTTTGTGCAGCGGAGCGAGGGCATGCCCGGGCGTGGCGGAGAAGTGCTGCGCCGAATCGGTGGGCGCGGCGGGCGACCGACCGGGCCGCTCGCGGCCTCCAAGAGCCCGCAATGTCCGCGGAATCATTGACAGGACGACTCAAGGCTGATATCATTCTACTTGAGAGTGCGCCTATAGCTCAGAGGATCAGAGCGCCGGCCTCCGGAGCCGGGTGCGCAGGTTCGAGTCCTGCTAGGCGCACCATTTTTATGCGGTTTTCCTTGTTTATCCGCGGCTTCGCATCCGCTCCGACGATCCGCTGCGAGCTCCAGCGCGCGGGTTCCCCGCGCGACTCAGTTCAGTGTCGTCCCACCTCCCCATCTCCCACATCACGCACCAGGCGCTGCCAAGCTCTCTCCATGCAACGCCCTGGAGCCGACCTGCTGTCTTTCGTGCGACGTACGTGCGTGAAGGCGGAACACGTCCTCCCCAGCCGCCACTAGGTCGTCACGACGGACTTCCCCCTCTCCCGCTTGGCTTTCGACGGTCTCTGTCTCCTCTGGACGCCGAAAGGATAATCGCAAAAGATAGAGAATCATCAATATTATGTTCCGAGCCGGCGAAAGGGGGTAGCGGCACGCCATGGAGCGCACGATAAAGGTCATGGCGGCAGAGAACAATCGGGACATGTGTGAGATCCTCGAGGCTCTTGTCCGCGGCGAGCCGGGCCTTGAATGGGCTGGGTCCGCGGAGGACGGTTTACAGGCGCTCGACATGATCGTGCAGGTCAAACCCGACGTCGTTCTCCTCGATATCATAATGCCTTATCTTGACGGGCTGGAAGTGTTGGAGCGCCTCTCCGAGATGGACCTGCCGAAGAAGCCCGGCATCATCGTTATCACAGCGTTCGAGGAGGAGAGCATGGTAAAGAGGAGCGCGAGGCTCGGCGCAGACTACTACCTTCTGAAGCCCTTCGACGGCGCCTGCCTCCTCAATCGAATACGCCAGGTGGCAGGGGCCGACAGAACCCTGCCTGTGAGAGCCCGGAGCATCCCCGTCGACAGTGCCTGCAGAAGCGCCTCCGACCAAGTAGCAAGAGTGCTTTTCAGAATGGGCGCGCCGACTTATTTCAAGGGGTACCAGTATCTAAAGGAAGCAATCGAGATGGTTCGACGAGACCCAAGCTTGCTCGCAGTCGTCACCAAAGCCCTCTACCCGAAAATAGCCGAGAAACATGCAACCACCCCCCTCATCGTGGAAGCCGCCATCAGGTACACCATACAGAAGACATGGAAGCACGGGAATACAGAGTATCTCAAGAGGGTCTTCGGCCAGTGCGAGGCCTTTCGGGACGGTAAGGCCCCTACGAACTCCTTCTTCATAGCCCGGGTCGCTGAAGAGCTGAGGCTCGGGATGCTAGAGGGGGCCTGAACGCGTTCACCGAGAGACGCGCACGTCGCCTGTGGGCAACAGGCCGAGCCGCGCCGCAAAGAATCTCGCGAGGACTCTCGGAGACTTCAGAAGGCTCGCCGCGAACAGGCGCCGGTAGGAGCCTGGCTCGAACAGAATGTCTGCGAGGAGGAACGCGAGATCGGGGTTGGCCTCCACCATGCGGAACGGCACGCCGTCTTTGACCCCAAGCACTGCCGCGAGGAGCATCGAGAGATGGAACTCCCTCGAGAACTCGGCGCGGCATCTTCGAGTGTACAGGGCTGCCGCGTCCGAGGAGCGGCCGTAGCGTAGTGCGTCCGCGACGGTTTCCGCGGCCATCTTGCCGCTCCGGATGGCGCTGTATATTCCCTCGCCGGAGAAGGGGTCCACGAAGCCTGCGGCATCGCCCGCCAGGAAGACCATTCCCCGGGCGACAGGCCGCCTGAGGCCTCCCGTGGGCAGGAGATGCCCCTTCGCCTTCGGGCACGGGATGCCCAGCTGATGGGCCCCTGCCACGCGGCTGAAATGATCCGCGAACGCGCTGGGGAGCCTGGGCGCGTCAATGGCGGTCGCGCCCACTCCCACGTGCAGCCCGTTCTTTCGGTGGAAAGCCCAACCAAACGCCGCCCTCAGGGGCGGAACGAGGTAAAGCTCGATGAGGTCCGTGTCGGCCGTCTCCCCCGTCGGGGAGCCGGGCGAGAGATCGACTTCAGCGCAGACTGATGCCCCCAGTTCCCACCTGGACCAGCGGCCCCTCACCCCCGCCAGCCTGGCGGTTCTTCCGCACGCGCCATCGGCGCCGATGACCGCCCTTGCCCCGAACCGGCCCCGCCCCGTGGTAACCACGTAACGTTCACGCCGAGAGCCCGTCTCCACCAAGAGCCCAACGAGCGGCGTCTGGTCCAAGAACTCCGCGCCCGCCTCCGCGGCCTTCGAGGCAAGAAAGCTGTCGAACGTCGCGCGTCGCACCGTTACCCCAAGCCGCCTGGAATCCCTTGCCGAGACCGACCCACCCCTGGACGAGATGAGCTTTATGCCCATTATGTCATGTTCGACGACGGCATCTGGCAACTCGAATCCTAGCTCTCTAATGGCCTTTGCCGTCACACCGCCGGCGCACGGCTTGTTCCTCGGAAACTTGGCCTTGTCGATGAGCAGAACCGAGAGGCCCCGCTCAGCTGCCACCCGCGCGGCGGTCGAGCCGGCCGGTCCCGCTCCAACCACCACCACGTCATAGCTGCGCATCATACAGTCTCGATGCCTTGAGGCCCCACTCTCTTTATCTTCTCTTCCTCACCCGTATCCGCGTTCACGTACACGAGATAGGTCTGGTCGTCCAGCGTGCCGCGAAACTCGTACACGAGCGTCTCCTTATAGAAGTCGTCCATGATCACGGCAAGGCGTGAAGCCGTAACGTCCAGCCTCGGGTTCAGCGCGGCCCTAGCCTGGGCCTCAGTGACACCAGGCGGCGCTATCCGCCTCGCTCTGTGGAAGACTTGGTAGTTCGTGCCCTCGAAGCCGTCCACCCTTCCCGTGTCAAGGGCGACCCTAACAACGACCTGGTCCGGATACATGAGCACGCCGTCCTGCTCGCAGGCAAAGCCTATCACCGCGACTCCCTCGTGTACCTGCCTCGAGATCTGCCGCATGTTCTCGAAACCCCTGGAAGCGAGGAAGTCGGCCGCGATGGCCTCCGCCATGGCCGGGGCGACCGTGGCAGCGCCGATCGGCGTCTCATCCATCATCCACAGGACGCGCCCCCCTTTGACGGACACATCCACCCACACGGCACCGCGTCCGCCGCTCGCCGGAATCTGGATCCTGTATGCTTCCGGGTCCGATGGCACCCTCCCGACGACCCCGGCCCGCCTGCCCGCGACAACCGACGGTCCCACAAAGCTCACGGCCACGCGCACGGCCTCATCGGTGCCGATCGCGGCGCCAGGCACTTGCGGCAGCTTCCTCTCGGGGGGCGGCAGCACTCCTTCAAGGTCCGGGGACGGGAACCGCGTCATTCCATCCTCAAGCATTTTGAAACCCTTGGTAACTTGGTTCGACGGTGTGCTCTCCGGCGCGCGTTCGGGCCGGGTGGCTGCAGCAGCCACCGTGTCACGTTGGAACTCTGTCCACCGCAAGGCGCCTGTGGCGAAGTCTTCTCCCATCTTCGCGAGCTCTTCGGCGGCAAACTTGGCTTGCCTGCGGAAATCCCGTAGCACATTCCACTCTCGATCCGTGATGGTCGCGCCGGAGGCTCCCTTCTGTGACAGGGTGTAGGTAAACGCGGCAACCCGGCCGATGAAGTCCTCGGTAGCGGAAAGCGGCACCGTAGCGATGGGAAGCTGGCCTATGGCAGACCTCGCCGACTCCGAATGCCTCCAGGCGTCAGCGAATGCCTTGGCAGTCTGGGTCGTCGAACCGGCCGCGAGAGCCTTGGCGAGCTCCTGCTCGAGGCCGTCGAGGTGATAAACCACTTCCTGAAATGCCCGCTGATACTGGTTCTCCGTTCTCAGCTCGATCTCGCGTCGCAGCCTGTGCTCGCGAAGGGTCACGAGGCCCAGGAGGATCACGACAACGACCCCGCCGAGGCGCAACCAGTCGCGTCTCATGCCATCCACCTCATCTCACGTCACGTGTGATCTGGTCACCTATAGAAGACGTGGCTCCCGATCTGGACCAGGAAACGCCTGGTTGTAATCCACCAGTTGGTCGCCTTGGCCGGATTGTAGTAGTAAAGCGCTCCTCCCGTGGGGTCCCACCCTGCGAGTGCATCCTGAGCGGCGCGGATCGCGGACGCTGTCGGTGGCAACCAGATAGTCCCCTGGGACACAGCGGTGAACGCGTCGGGCTCGAAGATGACCCCCGGGATGGTCTTTGGGAAATGAGGGTGTTCCACGCGGTTGAGAATGACCGCGCCCACCGCCACCTGCCCCACGTACGGCTCGCCCTTCGCCTCAGCCGAGATCACGCGGGCCATGAGATCGAAGTTATAGTCGTACGCCTGGCCAGGCGCCGCGAGCTCCCACGACGTCGGAGCCACAGCCGTGGTTGGAGCCGCCGAAGAGCGGGCGTCGACGTCAGCCCTTGCCGGCCACGTCTCGGCAGCGGGCGCGCGCCCCCCGAGACGAACGTACCACACAACAGCTACGAGAGCCACGAGGACGAGAAGCGCGATGCATATTCTTCCAGCCTTGTACACTTGCCACCACTTCCCGCGGCCGCCAAAGGTCCGGGATTATTATTCCGCGCGACGAAGTCGATATGCGCCGAGGCAGCGTGCAGCCGCCTGGCCCGACGACCACCGACTTGACCACCTCGCCCCATGGTATGTTGACGACGGTCGGCAGGGAGCGCCGGGGCGGCGTGCGGTTGCGCCCGGCGCCGCTTTCATTAGCCTGGATGCGCAATATGCATATAATTGCGAACAGATGACGCCTTTCATGCCCTTTAGCGGTGCAGTGCCTGTGTACGCTGTTTGCGGTGCGCGAAAAAGAGACCGATAATGAGGGTGACAGTAATGATTACTAGTTAGTAAATAGTATTACCTAGCAGTTGTCACAGGTTCGGTTTTCCATTGGCTTTGTCTTTTCCCGTGCCGACGAAGCTCTTCCGCGTCAGGCGTGGGCGTGAGGACGGCACGGCATCGCTCGCGTCTCGAGGGCGGGAAGGCGACGCTTCTGGAAGACACCCCCTGCCGACCAAGCAGGGTAATGAGTCTGGTGGTGAGCGCGACATGAGAGATGTAACCAGACGATCCATCGCGGATGAGCTCCGCGGGGCGGGGATAAGACCTACACCCCAAAGAGTTGCTGTATACGAAATGCTCAAAGGCACCACAAGTCACCCAAGCGTGGACGCGGTGTACGAGGCACTCAAGCCCGCCTTTCCGACGCTGAGTCTCAATACTGTCTACTGTACGCTCCAGGCCCTGGTCTCCGCGGGGCTCGTCCGGAGACTTGCCATGCGTGAGAACGTGTTTCGCTACGACGCCAACGCCTTGCCGCACGCGCATTTCGTGTGCACGATATGCGGGCGCGTGGAGGACACGCCGCGGGAGGTGGATGAGGACCTCGCAGAGCTCGAGCCCCGTCTTGAGGCGAAGATCCCACGTCTTGTCGTCGACCACGACCACTACTTTTACGGGTACTGCAAGGATTGCGAGGCGCGTTTTGGCCAGATGGACGCTGCCGACTCGCGCCGGCGCCCCGGCCTCGAGGAGAGGACGGGAAAACCAACGAAAGGAGAGGAATAGAATGGCAGAGCTTGTGTGTGAAGTCAAGCTGGGGGTAACGAGAGGGACCGAGCTTGAGGAAGCGGTGAACATGAACCTCAGAGGCGAGTCAAGTGAGGTGGGCGTGTACCTGGCCATGGCCCGGCAGGCCGAGCGCGAGGGATACCCCGAGGTCGCGGCGGCACTCGTCAGGATAGCCATGGAGGAGGCCTGGCACGCAGCCCATTTCGCGGAGCTCAACGGCGTCATATCCGCCAGCACCAAGGAAAACCTGGAGAGGATGCTCAAGGGCGAGCAGGCAGCGAACAAAGGCAAGAGAGAATCTGCCGTGAAGGCAAAGGAGCTCGGCATCGACCCCGCCCACGACTTCTTCGACGAATCCTCCCGTGACGAGGCCCGACACGCCCAGATGCTCGAAGGGCTCCTGAAGCGCTACTTCGCGTGAGCCCCGGGCCTAGCCTCTCTGACCTACGAGGATCCGGCGGTCAAGAACCGAGCCACGATTCGGATGGCAGAGCGCGCATAGTGAGCAAGGCGAAAGCTAGGTGGGGACGGGTTTCCGCCCCACCTAGCCTTCTCGGACCGAGAGCACCGGCAACCCCAGCGGCGTCAAGAAAGGAGACGAGGACTTGTGGCGCCGTGCTTAGACGGCCTGGACCGCCACCGGAATCCCGCGGCACGGCGGTCAGTCGAACTCAAAGGCGGACTTGACTACCTTGCTTGCGGATTTGTGCAGGTTCGCCTCGATGGCCTTCTTGTAATCCTCGACTCTGAACTTGTGGGTGAGGAGCCGAGAGAGGGACACCTTGCCGTTCTTGATGAGCTCGTACGCCAGCCTGTACGTCGTGGTCTTCCTGCCCTCGTAAGTCTCGCCGCCGCACCAGAACGACCCGCGGACCGTGATCTCGTTAAGCCAGATGGGCGTCCAATCCACGCCCTTTGGGAACGCCGCGAGGCCCACGAGCACCATCCTCCCGCCGGACCGCGTGAACCTCAATGCGTCGTCGATGCTCGTGGAGCTCCCAACGCATTCGAAGACGACATCGGCGCCACCCTGCACGATCCTCTTGCCGACCATGGGCTTGAGAACCTTCCCGCCAAGGGTTTTCGCGAGGTCTCCGAAGTAGTCCGCGCTGGCGCGCGAGCACACCACGTCGTCTGCGCCGAAAGCGCGCGCGAGCTCGGCCTGGAACGGGTACTTCGCCATCACCACCACCCGCGCCCGGCTCCCCAGGGCCCGGAGCGCCGCAACCACCGATATGCCTATGACCCCCGCGCCCATGACGAGGCACGTGTCCCGGTCATCAGGGAAATTGCGGAGGACCGGGTGAAGCGCGGAGCAGAATGCATCGACGACCACCGCGTCCTCGAACGTCACGTCGTCATCAAGTGGAATGACCTGGGACTTGTGAGCGACGAAGAACTCGCCCCAACCGCCCCCCGTGTCACGGCAGAGGCCAATGGCGAACCCGGGTGAGACTATTCCTTCGGTGAAGTTCTGACACAGCGAATAGTCTCCGCGCTTGCAGAAGTCGCACGGCTCCGCTATCTCCCGTGGACCGCACGATAGGACAGGGTCGACGAGCACCCTCTGGCCGACGCGGACGTTATCTACGTTCGCCCCCACCTCCACCACAGTACCGCAGTTCTCATGGCCGAAGGTGAACGGAAACGACACATACGGCGACGAGCTGGGGCTGTCATGCAGGAGAATGAGGTTGATATCGCTTCCGCATATCCCCGAATACCGGGTCTTCACCTTCACCCAGTTCGCGCTGGGCAGCCTGGGCTCCTGCACATCGCGCAGCACCACGCCGGATGCAGGGCCATAAAAGGCTCTCTCCGTAAGCGCCCCCGCCGCCTTGGAGAAGAGGTAGCGCGGGACGGTGCCGAGGAATTGCACCGCCTTCATAGCGCGGCCTGCCTCCTTGCCCCGATGATGCCCAGCTTCGCCCCGGCCTTCTCCAGGCAGTCCAGGGCGAAATCAATGTCCTCGTCGGTGTGAGACGCGAGAACGTTCGCGCGGAGCCTGCATGTCTTCGGTGGAACCGCGGGCGGCAGGATCGGGCAGATGAATATACCCTCGTTGTGGAGGAGCATCGTGAGCCTGAGAGTGGTCTCCTCGTCACCGATTACGATTGGGATCACCGAGCTTTTCGTGTTGAGCGTGTTATAGCCGAGCTCGTTCAGCCCGTCCACGAATCTCTTGATGTTACGGCGCAGTTTCCCAATGCGCCACTGCTCCTCTTCTATGACGTCGAAGGCTTCGCGCGCCGCCGCGACGGCCGCCGGTGGAAGCGCCGCGGAGAATACGAACCCTCTTGCGTTGTGGCGGAGGAACGAGATGAAGTCAGCCCTGCCGGCGGCATATCCGCCCACGGCAGGGATGGTCTTCGACAGAGACCCGGTTAGGATGTCTATCGCCCCCGCGGGAAGCCCGAAGTACTCCTGAATGCCGTGGCCGGTCTCGCCCAGGACACCGAGGGAGTGCGCTTCGTCCACGAGGAGCCACGCATCGTACTTTCGGACGAGCTCGATGAGCTCCGGCACCGGCGCCACGTCGCCGTCCATACTGTACACAGCGTCCACGATGACGAGCTTGCCACGGTACTTGTCCTTCGCATCCGCCAAAATGCGCTCCACGTCCTCAAGGTTGTTGTGCTTCGCCCAGATGAACTCAGCCCTCGAAAGCCTGCAGCCGTCTACGAGGCTCGCATGGGACAGCTCGTCGCAAATCACAGCGTCGCCTTTGCCCATCAGTGATGAGATGGTGGCCACGTTCGCGAGGAACCCGCTGTTGAAGGCGATAGCGTCCTCGGTCCTCATGAACTCCGCCATCCTCTTCTCGAGAGCGACGTGAAGCTTGGTCGTGCCCGCGAGGATTCGCACGCCGTGGGTGCCCGTCCCGAACTCGTTGGTGGCCTCGTTGGCCGCGGCGTTGATCCTTGGATGAGTGATAAGGCCGAGGTACGAGTACGACGAGAATATCACCTTCCACTCGCCGTCGATCTGCACCCTCGCCCCGTCGAGCGCGTCCACCTGCTGCAAATAGTAATAGAGGTTCTCGTTCTTCACCTTGGTAAGCCTGCTAGAAAAAGCGTTGACCCTTCTCTGAAGGGAATTCACAGGCGTCGACATGCTGACACTGCCTCCTCGCGGCCGACCCGCGCCTAGATTATGGATAAACATCCTGAGGACAGTCTACCACCCGGCGTCAGCGAGTGTCAACATTTTTGTGCACACCGCCCACCAGGCACGGAGTCCTGTATCTCGCCGGGCAGCGTGAGAGCTCGGGCCGCGGACGGCACGGTAGGGGCGATTTCGTAGCGCGGCCCGCGCGCGTATGATATGATTATCACGGTGATCGGCATCATGGTAAGCGGCCACCTGTGGAGCGGCTTGATTGCCGATTGCCGCCACCCACCACAGGACAAGAAAGAACGAAACGGGCGGTGATGATTGTGCGGCTCTCCTCAATCGTCGAGCACCTAGACTCTTACCTGCGCGTCCCAGAGATCGACGACTCTTCCGTCAATGGGCTGCAGGTGGAGACAGACAGGGACATCACGCGTATCGCAGCGGCTGTCGACGCAAGCCTCGAGGCCTTCACACGCGCAAAAGAAGCCGGCGCCCAGCTCCTCCTCGTCCACCATGGCCTTTTCTGGGGGAGAGCGCCACTCCGGGGGGCGCTCTACAAGCGGGTGAGATTTCTCATCGAGCATGGCGTCGGCCTGTACGCTGCCCACCTCCCCTTGGACATGCATCCTGAGGTTGGCAACAACGCCCAGCTCGCGAGGATGATCGGCCTCGCAAATCCGAAGCCTTTCCTCCGATACAGGGGCTCGCTCATAGGTGTCATCGGCGAGGTGGAGAGGACGAGCGTGAAGGACCTCGCCGCCACGGTGGAGCGGGGCCTGGGTTCGCCGGTGACGCTTCTCGGGTTCGGAAGGCGCGAGGTTGTCCGTGTGGCGATATGCAGCGGCGGTGGCGGGCCTGACCTCATGCAGGCGGTCGAAGCCGGGGCAGACGTATACCTCACCGGCGAGACGAGCCATGAGGCAGCCACCCTTGCGCGGGACGCCGGGATCAACGTCATCTTCGCTGGTCACTACGCCACGGAAACCCTTGGGCCCAAGGCGCTCGCAAGACACGTCGAGGAGACCTTCGGCATACCCGCCGTGTTCGTGGAGAGCCCCACCGGGCTGTAGGCCGCGTCCTTCATGTTGCGAGGCCGGTCCCCGACCGGTCGGTCCTGCATGCTCCCGCCCACGACACCCCTCGTGCCGCCGCGCGCGTCCCACCCCGCCCCGGTAATACCCTGCGATATGCTGGGTGTCTGAACATTCGCGAACATTCGCCGGACGGGCTCTCTCGCGGCGGCGCACGATATCAGCACGCCTTGAGCCACCTTCACTTTGTTAATGTTGTTATTGACATTATTAAGCCCGTGATTTATGCTATTGATGCAAGGATTAACTCTATCAAGGTCTACAAGACCTCGGATGGAGGTGCGGGCCATGATAATCCTGCTCGGCAACGTGAGGATAGAGATCACCAAGACGCCGCGCCGGAACGCTGGCGATGCCGCGAGGCGTGCCTACGAAATGGAGAAGGCCCTGAAGACATGCGAGAATGAGCGGCGGATGCATGAGGTCAGGGCCCTGCGATACGTCCCATGGCTTCGCTGACCGCGCGGCGGGGATGAGCCATCCGCCCAGGCACGCACGCCGGCGCACACCGGCGCGCGTCCCGGAACGGAACAGCTGAGGCGAGAGTGCACGGCGGCGTCACGCGCGGAGGTTATGGCGCTTCCCCCACCGTAACTGTCACCCTCACCGTGCGACCCTCTCGGTAGACCTCGAGTTCGAGTCGGCCGCCAATGCCAGCCGCGTCAACCGCGCCCCGAAGGTCAGCCATCGTGCTCACTTTCTTGCCACCGGCCGACACGATAATGTCGCCCCGTCGAAGGCCCGCGGCCGCCGCGGGCCCTTGCCGCGCGTAGCTCACGATGGCGAGGCCGTTGTCCACGCCAAGGCGATAGTCTCGCGCCACCTCGGGGGTTATCGCCCAAACCTGCGTGATCCCTATCCACGGCCGCCTCACCTTGCCGTACTGGATTATCTCCGAAGCGATGGCCCTCGCGGTGTTGATGGGAATCGCGAACCCTATGCCCTGCGCCTCCGAAATGATAGCGGTGTTGATGCCGACCACGGCGCCGGTCTCGTCAACCAGCGCGCCTCCGCTGTTCCCGGGGTTGATCGGCGCGTCGGTCTGGATCAGGTTCTCAAGGTATATCCCCTGCTCTTCATCGAGGGGGAGAGACCTCCCGAGAGCGCTTATGACCCCCGCCGTCACCGTGTGGTCGAACCCGAACGGGTTTCCGATTGCAACGGCGAGGCCTCCGACCTCGAGCGCGTCCGAATCACCGAGGCGTGCGACCGGGAGATCCTCCCCTTCCACATGGAGCACTGCGACATCTGTGTAGTAGTCGCCGCCCACCACCTGCGCGTTGAACTCGCGCCCGTCGCTCAACACCACCCCGATCTGCTTCGCCTTCTCGATCACGTGATAGTTCGTGAGCACATACCCACGGGCATCGAAGATGACCCCGGAGCCGAGCCCCTCCTCCTGTTGGACCATACGCTCGAAGAAGAAATTGTAGAAGACCCTCTCGCGAAGAGTCGAGACCTTCACGACCGACGGGCCCACATCCCTAGCGATAGCTGTCACTACCGAAGTCGACCCACCAGCCGCCGGCGGCAGTGCCTCGCCTGCGGGTGCTCCCGCGCCACCGCCGGTCCCCTCCTCGGCCGGCTCACCCGTGGAAGCGTGCGGCAGCGCGGCTATACGTTTATCGACCGCGCTCAGGAAGATCGCGCCCACGAGGAGCCCACCCACAACGGCCCCCGCGAGCGCCGCCACGAAGTACGTCGCAAGAGGCCCGCGCCTCGTTCTATAGCCAAAGGAACTCATCGTCCTCACCTCGTTCTGAGCATCTCGCCGCGCAGGCCGAGCCGCTTGCGCGCACCGCTAGCGAATGAGCCGCGCCGCGCCCAGGTATGCTGCCACGAGTCTTCGTCCCTTTTGCCAGCGGGCTAGGGTTACCGGTGCTTGCACGACGGGGCGCCGAGAATTTGCCCTGCCTGCGCGCTAAACTCGAACGGGGCGCGCCGCCGGTGCGCCGTCCCTGGAGGGCAAGGCCGGCAACCCTAGGCAGGACTTGCGTTCTCAAGAGTAACGCGAACTTGTCGCCATCTACCCTACACTCCGGTCGTGGTCTCGTTCCCGACCCTCACGATCTCGCGGACCTCTTCCAGGATGGCTGAAAGCCTGCTCTCTGTTGGCGCCTCGGCGTAAATCCGCACCACCGGCTCTGTGCCGGACGCCCGGACGAGGAACCAGCTCCCGTCCGCGCACTCGGTCTTCACGCCGTCCATGGTCGATACGCGCGACACCGGCACGCCGGCGACCTCTCGCAGGGGGCTCGAGCGGAGCGTGTCCATGACCCTCTCCCTCGCCCCGCCCTCGACATGCAGGTCCACACGTCGACTGTAGAAGTGGCCGACCTCCTCCATGAGAGCACGGAGCGTCTCCTTCAAAGGCCGGCCGGTAACAGCGCGCATCTCGGCGGCGAGGAGGCACGCCAGGATGCCGTCTTTCTCCGGCACGTGACCGCCGATGCTCAGGCCGCCGCTTTCCTCGCCCCCGATGACCACCTTCGCGCGCCTCATCTCCGCCGACACGTACTTGAAACCAACCGGAGTCTCCCGCGCCTCGAGGCCACAAGCACGCGCGACCGCGTCCACCATGTGACTCGTGGCACAGGTACGCACTGCGACGCCCCTCATGCCGCGATTGCGCGCCAGGTGCGCTGCGAGGAGCGATATGACCTGATTCGGCGAGAGGAAAGTCCCGTCCGCATCGATGACCCCGAACCTGTCGGCGTCGCCGTCGGTCGCGAGACCGAGGTGGGCGCCGGTTTCCCTCACCTTCGACGCAAGCCCTTGCAACCGCTGCTCAGAGGGATCCGGGGGGCTGCCGCCGAACAGTGGGTCACGCCTATCATTTACGACAAGAACATCGCAAGGTTCCAGGATGCGCTCGAGATAGCCACGGCCCGAAGCGTGCAGTGGGTCGTAAACGATCCGCAACCGGGCGCGGCGGATCGCGTCCACGTCCACAAGCCGCGAAACATGGTTGATGTAGTCGCCCATCGGATCGAACTGCTTGATGGAGCCGGTGGGCTTGGCCCCGCCCGTTGCGCCCTGACCATCGCCTGCCTGCCCGGGGCTCTCTCCCCTCCAGGCGCCCTCGACCTGCGCGATGCGCTTCTCGATCTCCGAGGTTACATCCGGCATGGCCGGGCCCCCATACTCCGGGATCCATTTCAAGCCGTTGTATTCCGGAGGATTGTGGCTCGCTGTGAACATCACGGCACCCGCGCGTTTTCCGTGGACGACCGCGTGGGCCGCAACGGGCGTCGGCGTGTCGCGGGACGTAACCCACACGTTCACCCCGTTTGCTGCGAGGACAGAGGCCGCCTCCTGCGCGAACCTCTCCGACAGGAACCGCGCGTCGTAGGCCACCACGACCCCTTTGCCGCCAAGGCCCGTCTCACTCAAGTAATCCGCGATCGCCCGGACCACAAGGCGGACGTTTGAGAAGGTGAACTCATCGCACATGACGGCCCGCCAGCCGTCAGTCCCGAACCTGATGCGGCTCATCTTCGCCATCCTTTCGCAAAGCCTCGCCATCCAATCGCCACGCAGCTCGCCCCCGGCACGACCAGCGGGCTTTCCGCACCGCATCTCACGCCTCGCAAGCTCCCGGCGAACTCGTGGGCTCCTGAAAGGCAACTCAAAACTCGATCCCCCGGCGCGCCCTCACGCCCTTCTCAAACGGGTGCTTCACCTGGCGCATCTCAGTGACCAGGTCCGCGCGATCCAACACTTCCTGGGGCATTCCCCGCCCTGTGAGCACGAGCTCCACCCGCGGGCTCCTCTCATCGATGAGCTTCAAGACCTCCTCCAGAGGCACGAGACCGAAGCGAACGGCGATGGAGACCTCGTCCAGCACGAGGACGTCTGCGAGGCCCCTGGACGCCACATCGTGCGCCATCGCAAGGCCCTCGCCCGCAAGCCTGCGGTCCTCATCCGTAAGCCCGCCCTCCTGGAGGAAGCACTCGCGGCACCCCTCACAAGCCGCGAGGCCCTGCCTGATCGCAGAGGCCTTCGGGCAATCGCGCCCAAACTGAAAGAGGCGAAGCTCGGGATACAATCGTTCGGCGGCGAAAAGCTCCCCGGCGTAGCTCGCCCCCTTTGCAAACTGGATCACGACCACGCGGAACCTGTGCCCGGCTGCACGCAGCGCAAGCCCCAAGGCCGCCGTCGTCTTGCCTTTGCCGTCGCCCGTATACACCTGAACGAGCCCCCTGCTCAGGCTTGGCGGCTGATTGCACCCGCCGGAAGGCCTCTCCGTCTCATCTCGAGTATCACGAACCACCTGTTCTCCGCTCCCATCCCATCAATCGATTGACTGAGCCCAGTGACAATTCCGCGGGGTCACCGCCACTCGCGCGGCGCAACCCCGGACAGCAACGCCACCTGTGGCCGCCCGGTCACGGGGTGAGGTGCGACGCACGACCTCACCCCGTACACCTCCTCAATGGCCTCGGGCGTAACCACCTCGCCGGGCGTGCCGGACGCTGCAAGACGCCCATCCTTCAACATCACTATTCTGTCGCAGTACTGGGCGGCGAGATTCACGTCGTGCAGCACGGCCGCGACGCCAAGGCCTTCCCGTCTCGAAAGGCTCCATACGAGGTCCATGATCTCGACCTGATGCCGCGGGTCGAGATGCGACGTAGGCTCATCGAGCAGCAGGATCTGTGGTTCCTGTGCGAGCGCCCGCGCCACCATGACCCGCTGTCTTTCCCCGTAGGAGAGTTCTGTGATCGGGCGCGCCGCGAGGTGAGCCACGCGCGTCGCCTCCATGGCCCGGGCTGCGACCTCCAAGTCACGCCAGGTCTCACCCGAGAACCGTCGGAGGTGAGGCCAGCGGCCCATGAGCACCATATCGCGCACTGTGAACGAGAACGGCAACTGGCCGTTTTGCGGCACCACCGCCAGGCGGCGAGCGACAGCCCTAGCGCTCATCCTCCTGATATCTGTCCCGTCCAGCGTGACTACCCCGCTCACGGGACGAACGGCGCCCGCCATCGCCCGGAGCAGGGTCGTCTTGCCTGAGCCGTTCGGACCGAGCACGCCCAAGAATTCTCCCCCCGAGACGGAAAGAGACACTCCATCCAACGCCGTTATTATACCGTACACACACCGAATGGCAAACACATCCAGCCTCATGCTACAGCGCCCCAGACGCCTTCCGGCGCCTCAACAAGTACACAAAGAACGGCCCGCCCGCGAGCGCCGTGATGACACCGACCGGGACCTCCCCGGGAGCCACGACCACGCGCGCGAGGGTGTCGGCGGCCACAAGGAACCCTGCCCCGACGATTGCGCACGCGGGCATCAGGACCCGGTGGTCCGGCCCAAAGAGGAGCCTAACCGTGTGGGGGACCACGAGGCCCACGAACCCGATGATGCCGCCAACCGAAACCGCCGCCGAGGTAACGAGCGACGCGGCGAGTATCGCGATCCGCTTGAACTCGTCAGGGTTAAGGCCCAGATAGCGGGCTTCTTCATCCCCCAAGCTCATGAGGTTGAAGTCGCGAGCCAGCACGACGAGGGCAGCTATCCCAGCCGCCATGAATGGGAACGCCATCTTGACGTGGGCGTATCCCTTGTTCGAGAGACTCCCCATGAGCCACATGAGCGCCTCGTGCATGGTGTCGCCAGAGACGACGAGGATGAAGGATATCGCCGACCAGAGGAAAGAACCCACAACAACGCCCGCGAGCAAGAACGTGTCAGTGGGTAGCTTGCCCGACACCTGCGCGAGGGAGTACACGACCACTATCGTCGCGAGCGCGGCGAGAAACGCGAACATCGGCACCGAGCTGACCCCCAGGACTGAGACAGGCATCCCCGCAACCATGGCGATCGTGGCGCCGAGCCCGGCTCCAGCCGATACCCCGGCTATGTACGGGTCTGCGAGGGGATTCCTGAGAAGGCCCTGCAGGGCGGCACCGGCGGTGGCCAGTGAGGCCCCGACCATGGCCGCGAGCAATATCCGGGGCAAGCGCACCTGGAGGAGGATGACCTCGTGAGATGACGGCCATCCCTGCTGCGGCGCCAGGCGGCTCCCAAGGCCTGGATGCACGTGCCCGATCAATATGCCAGCTATCTCGGTTGGTGAGATTCGCACGGAGCCCGTGCCCGCAGCGACCACCATGACCGCGACAAGGCCCAGGATGAGAACGGGTAGGCGAGCCGCCCGCCAGACAGGTTGCGCTTTCAAGTGACGAGCCAGCCGCGCCGCGGAGCCTACGGCCTTCCCGCTGCCGGTCTCGGAGAAGCCTCTAGGGTCTGTGCCCGATCCCGGGTCCTCCGTGTCCGGCTCATCCCGGCCTTTCTCACGCACCACCTGTGTATCCACCTCTCCTCGTTGCACGTCTGAGTCGTCCATGCCAGCCTGCGGCGCGAGCTCCCCGAGTCCGTCAGGCTATCCTCGCAGCTTCACCTGAACAACTCCGGATGCAGCAGGGCTGCCAAAGTCTCGAGCCCGTCCACGAGCCGCGGGCCCGGCCGCACCAAAAGGTCGGGGTTGACCTCGTACACCCGCCCCGTCCTGTACGCAGATATCCCCTGCCAGGCGCGACGCGCGAGAGCCTCGGCCTTATTGAAATTCGTCAGGATCACTACGTCCGGGTCGCGCTCTATCACAGCCTCGGCGCTGAATACCGGCCACTCTCCATCGGCGTCGTGGGCGATGTTGCGGCCGCCGGCCGCGGAAACGAGTTCGTCCACGAAAGTCCCCGGGCCCGCCGTCATGAGGGGCTCTCCCCAGATCTCCACAAAAACCCGAGGCCTTTCCGATTGGGTTAGGCGGGCTAGCTTCTGCGCGACACGATCTATCCTGCCTCTGAGCTCCCCCACCAGTCTAGACGCGCGATCCTGCGCGCCAGTGGCCCTGCCTATCAGCGTTATGGCCCGAAGCACTCCGTCAATGCTCTTGGGATCTACCGCAAGGACCGTGACTCCAAGCTCTGAAAGCCTTGAGATGGCTTGACGTTGAAGGCTTCCCACCGCGACGACGAGGTCCGGAGACATCGCCACGATCCTCTCGTAATCGAGCTCGACCGCGCCCACCTTCGGCTTGGTCTTGGCCTCCGGCGGGTAATCGCAAGAGTCGGTCACACCCACGACCTTGTCACCGAGGCCGAGAGCGAAAAGGATCTCTGTGTTGCTTGGGGCCGTGGAAATGATGCGGGCTGGCGGGTGCGAAAGCGTTACCACCCTCCCAAGATCGTCTGTCACAGTTATGGCTTGATCTCCCTGCGCCTCCGCGCACAGCACGGCCTGAGAACCTGTCGCAAGACCTACCAGCACCGCAAGGAAAACGAGCCACATTCCGTAGCGCGCCCTTCTCGTCCCGAGCACTGAGAGAACCATGGTCTGGGACTCCCTCCATTTCCGCGGAATTCGGACCCACCGCACCCGTGCAGGCGCTGCCACGACAAAGCCCCGGCCTTCGGCCGGGGCCTGCTGCTCACTTGAGCGCAACCTGCCTCTCCTTTTCACCGAAGGCGCAAGGTCCGGCTGGCAGGCAGGTCTCCTGGCTTCCGGATCCTCGCATGCCTTGCGCCTTCCCCTGGCACTCCTCTGGGTCTAGCACGCCGTCATCGGCGTGTCCCCAGCTAAACGCCAACCAGAGTGGCTGAGCAAGGCCGCTCCCCGGGTACAGTGGCGGGAACCGCGGGCTTGCAGGGCCTAACCTTGCCCCGCTGCCTCTTCCCTATTCTCCCTGGATAGGGCACCTGCCAGGTTCGTATGGGTTCAGACGTGCATAACCGCGCGTCCGGCTACATTTTAACATTCATTGAGGTCGCTTGGCAACAGTGTCTCGCTTTGGCCGGAGGTCAGGTGCTCGTTTCCCGTGTAGCCGTCGCTGCCAACCCCACCCGGCCGATCCGGGCTCCCGCCGCACCGGTGCACCGCGTCAGGCCTTCTCCTCACCGATTCCATCCGGCGCGTCATAGTATACTACTAGCTGCTTCCTCCCCCACGCCCGCGTCGCGCCTGTGTGCAATTCGAGGCTGGCAGGGACCGGAGGGCACTTAAGCGGAGCAGCCGACCGCTAACGCACGGAAAGAGGATGCGCTGCGTGCGAAAGGAGTTTGGGGTTTGAGCAGACCACGGCGCAATAGCCAGGACCACCTCAAGCTCTCAGATGCCTGCCTTGGATCCACCTGCCGCGTCACCAGCCTGTCCGCAACCGGACTCCCGAGGCGGCGGCTGCTGGACGTGGGCTTCGTGCCCGGGGCATGTGTCGTGCCCGTCCGCCGTAGCCCCGTGGGCGACCCTACGGCGTACAGCGTAAGGGGCACGCTCATAGCCCTCAGAAGGCGGGACGCGGACCTCGTCGCCGTGGAGGTCCTCCGGGAGCCGAGGAGCGATCCCGGGGAGAGCTCGTGCGCCGCACACTGATATGGCCTTTGCCACTCAAGTGTGATGCCGCGAGACCGCTGATGTTTGCCCCAGTATGGCAGCACAGCTCGGCGGGGTCGTCCAGAACCGTCGCTGTCCTCGGCCAGACTGGCAGGTACTCGGGCAGTTCCACAGTCTGGGCCATCGGCTTTCGCCTTTTGCATAGAGGGCACTAAGTGTGGCGGCATAAGTTCTCGTCTCCTTTCCTGACGGCGCTAGGGTTGCCGGTGCCTGCGCGACGGGGCGTGGAGGATTCGGCTGTCTTAAGCGCCGAATTCGAACGAGGCGCGCCGAAACCGCAGCGTCCCCAGAGGGCAAGGCCGACAAGCCTTGGGCCCCGGAAAACGACAGAGAGCCGGTCGCCTCAAACGACCCCATGTTTCCTTGGCGGAGGTGATTCTTCGGTGGCACCCACGCCGCAGCCACGTTCCTTCACACTAAGTCATGCGCATATCCGCCGACCCTCGGCGGGTTCTCTACCTCGCTCCGCCAGATACACCGTAGCCTTGGCAGGAAACCCCAACACGGGCAAGAGCACTGTCTTCAACGCCCTGACAGGCCTGCGGCAGCACACCGGCAACTGGCCTGGCAAGACAGTAACGCTCGCGGAAGGCGTCTACGCGCACCGCGGAGTGGCGCACCGGGTCGTCGACCTGCCTGGCACTTACTCCCTCTTTGCCGCGTCCCCGGAGGAGGAGGTGGCCCGGGATTTCATCTGCTTTGGAGGGGCCGACGTGGTCATTGCCGTCACCGACGCGACGTGCCTCGAGCGAAACCTGAACTTGGTCCTTCAGATCGCTGAGGTGACCCCGAGAATCGTCGTATGCCTGAACCTCATGGACGAGGCAAAGCGCAAGGGAATCACGATTGACGTGGACCAGCTCTCGTCCGAACTCGGCTTACCCGTGGTGCCTACGGTGGCGCGAACGGGGCGCGGCATCGTGGAGCTGATGGATGCCGTCCTCGACGTGGCAAGCGGACGCGTGTCCACGAGGCCCGTCAGGATCTCGTACGGTCCGGACGTAGAGGCGATCATCGCCGAGATCGAACCAGACCTCACGGCGCTCGCATCCGACGCTGGGCTCAAGATCTCTCCTCGCTGGCTCGCCCTTCGCATGATCGACGGCGAGCCCGGCCTTGTTGCGACACTCGGCCGGATCCTGTGCGACGCTCGACCGCATGACGCGAGACCTCCATCGAACGCTCCATCGAACGACGCAGCCCAGTCGGTCGCAGGAAAAGGTGGGATGCCAGCGTGAACGAGCCGACTAGCCGCAAGCACAGAGAGCTCATGGAAGCCGTACGACGAGCGCGCTCGAGGGCACCAGGGGATCTACGCGACCTCGTGGTGGCCAGGATATACGAGACCGCCGAAAGCATATGCCTGAGAACGGTCCACCGCGTGACCCGACCCACTGCCGGCTGGGACACGCGCTTCGATGACGTCCTCACATCAAGCCTTTTGGGGTATCCCATCATGGCGGCTCTGTTGGGCGTGGTCTTCTGGATAACGTTGGTGGGCGCGAACGTCCCATCGAGGCTGCTGGCAGCCGCGCTCTTCTGGGGACAGGACCGACTCCTGGCCCTTCTCGCGTGGGCGGGAGCCCCGACCTGGCTCACAGGACTCGTTGTCATGGGTGCCTACAGGGCCCTGGCGTGGGTGGTATCGGTGATGCTGCCGCCCGTGGCCATATTCTTCCCGTGTTTCGCCCTGCTCGAGGACGCGGGCTACCTGCCCAGGGTGGCCTTCAATCTCGACGCCATCCTCAGGCGCGCGGGAACCCATGGGAAGCAGGCACTTACAATGTGCATGGGATTCGGGTGCAACGCCGCAGGGGTGGTTTCTTGCCGGATAATCGATTCGCCCCGGGAAAGGCTCATCGCCACCCTCACGAATAACTTCGTGCCATGCAACGGGCGATTCCCATCGCTCATAGCCATGGCATCCATGTTCTTCGCCACGGGTCTTGGGGGTGTCGCGAGCCTCTGGCTGCTCGGCACGGTGACGCTCGGAGTTGCAGTCGCCCTCGGCATGTCCTGGGTCCTGTCCCGGACGGCGCTGCGCGGCGTGCCGTCGTTCTTCGTGCTCGAGCTCCCCCCGTACAGAAAACCGCAGGTCACAAGGGTAATCGTGAGGTCGCTGATCGACCGCGCGCTGTTCGTCCTCGCGAGGGCGGCCGCGGTCGCGGCTCCCGCGGGCGCAATCACGTGGGCGCTTGCGAATTTCGCGCCTTGCGGGGCAAGCGTCCTCAGCCGCTTTGCGGGCCTCCTAGAACCATTCGGGCGCCTCATCGGGCTCGATGGGCACGTCGTGGCGGCTTTCGTCCTCGGCCTGCCCGCAAATGAGATAGTCATCCCCATACTCGCGATGGAGTACTCAGGTGCCAGCACCATGCTGGATCCGGGCGGGCTCGACGCGCTCCGACAGCTACTCGTGTCACACGGTTGGACCCAGGTCACAGCCGTCTGTTTCTCGCTTTTCTCGCTCCTGCATTACCCATGCGCCACGACTCTGTGGACCATCTGGCACGAGACCCGAAGCAAGAAGTGGACGGCCGCTGCCGCGCTCCTGCCGCTCGCGGTGGCCTCTGTGGTGTGTTTTCTCACGTCGTCGGTCGCCCGCCTCATGCGCCTAGCCCCGTAGGCCCGCCCATCGCTGCCCGTGTCGCCCAGGGTCAAGCGCGGCGAAGCGCCCGGTCCAGGTCGGCTATGATGTCCTCAGGGTCTTCCAGGCCCACTGAGAGGCGCACGAGGGTCTCGCTAAACCCGAATTCAGAGAGCCTTTCCCTCGGGTACTCGCGATGTGTCATGGACGCCGGGTGCTCGACGAGGGTCTCCGCGTCTCCCAAGCTCACTGCGATGGTACACAACCGCAGGCTGTCCATGAAGCGGACTGCAGCGTCATATCCGCCCTTCAGTTCAAACGACACGATGCCGCCGTATCCCCGCATCTGGCGCATGGCGAGCTCATGCTGAGGGAATCCTTCAAGGCCTGGATACAGAACGCGTTCCACCTTCGGGTGGCCCGCCAAAAACCTTGCCACGGCAAGCGCATTGGCGGCGTGGCGTTCCATGCGGAGGCGAAGGGTCTTCAGCCCTCGAACCAAGAGCCACGCGTTAAACGGCGACAACACGCCCCCGAGGTCGCAGAGGAAATCAAAGCGAAGGCGGGTAACGTAATCCGGGTCGCGCGCCACCGCCACGCCCCCGAGCACGTCCCCGTGCCCGCTTATGTACTTCGTGCACGAATGCACCACGACGTCCGCGCCGAACGAAAGCGGGTTTTGGAAATACGGCGTAGCAAAGGTGTTGTCGACCACGACCGCGGCCCCCCGGGCATGAGCCGCCTCGCAGGTGGCGGCTATATCAACGATCCCCAGGTTAGGGTTGGCGGGAGACTCGAGGTACACAACCTTGGTCGCGTCAGAGTCAGAGAAAGCTGCTTGAACTTCGCCAGGGTGTGAAAGGTCAGCGAACCTCGGCCTTATGCCGAATCGCGGGAGGAGGTGCGTAAGCACGTGGTACGTTGAGCCATAAACAGTTCGGGAGGCCAAAACCTCGTCCCCCGCCTTGAGCAAGGAGAGGAGGACGGATGAGATGGCCGCCATTCCGGAGGAAAAAGCCACTGCCCCAGCACCTTTCTCGAGGATCGCCATCTTGCGCTCGAAGAGCCGCAGGGTAGGATTGTTACCGCGGGTATAGACGTACTCGGCGGATTCTCCCGAAAAAACTTCCTGCGCGTGGGAAACGCTGTCGAATACAAAGCTGGAAGTGAGGAAAATCGGAGGGCTTATCGCACCGTGCGCGTGCTTGCCATCCCACCCGGCGTGGATCGCCTGCGTGTCGAACCCGGCGCCTCCTCGACCGCTGCGGTTCGCATCGGTCTTGGTCTTTTCGTCCACCCCTCGTCACCGTCCCACCCTGCCTAAAGTCCATGTGCACCCGAAAAGCCCGGTGCCGCGACCCTGCGGACGAGCAGCTGTGGCTCTCATCCCGCGGCTAGGACGCCTCGCCCCGGAAATCCAGGAGCACCTTGAGGCTTCCTTTTCTCGATGCTTCTTCGAAAGCCTCTACCGCGCGCGCAGCAGGGAAGATGGCCCCGATGAGGCCGCTCGTATCGATCCTCTGCTCCTCAAGGAGTCGAATGGCGGGCGGAAACGGGCCGCACCTCGACCCAACGCACGTGACCTCGTTTACCACCAAAGGAGAGAGGTTGACAGGCGCGCCGGCGTGGAACGTGCTCTTCAGGACGATGGTGCCGCGAGGGCGGACGAGTGCGGCGGCGTCCGCGAGCCCCGAAGGGCTCCCGGTGCACTCCACGACCACGTCGGCTTTCCGCGGCAAGCTTCGGGAGCCTGCGAGAGCCGTCTCGATGCCTCGCCTCTCCGCAATCGCTAGTTTCTCGGCATGCCGTCCGACCAGGATCGCGCGGTGGCCGGAGGCATGGAGTACCTCCGCCACGAGTAGGCCAAGCTTCCCGTCGCCCAGCACTACAACGCTGTCAGACTGACGAATGTGGACCTGCTCCAGCACCTCAACGGCCGCGGCGAGCGGCTCGACGAACACGGCCTCGAGGTCGCCCACGTGCTCCGGCACGCAGTGCAGATTGCCGGACGGGAGCACCGTGTAGTCTGCAAAGCAGCCGGGCCAGTCACGCATCCCCATGGTGCGTATGCGCTCGCAGTGTCTTGGGTGGCCCACGCGGCACATCGAGCACTCGCCGCATGCCACGTTTATCTCGCCGACGACTCGTCTCCCGACGAGACCCGGATCGTCAGCATCCGCCACCGTCCCGACGAACTCATGGCCGAGGATACCGACATATCCCAGGTATCCCCGGGTCACCTCGAGGTCGGTGTTGCATATCCCGGCAAGCCTCACTCGCACAAGAGCCTCGCCCTCTCGCCTTGCCGGGAGGGGCATGTCCTCGCGAACAAGAAGCCGCCTGCCATCAAAAAAGACCGCGACCACGGCACCTTCACCTCATCCCCGTCTCGCCTGCGAGATCGGCGTCCCCCTATCCTTCTGTTGCGGCGAGCCGAGCCACGGCCTCGAGAGCGATCTCCGCCTCAAGCTCGATGGCCTCCGCCACCACTTGACGGTTGGGATTGTACGAATTGCCGTCGAACTCGATCGCCATGCCGTCCACGGCCAGAATCGCGCCTGCCCGGGCGCCACGCAGCGCGGCCACAATGAGGAGGGCCGATACCTCCATCTCCACACCGATGGCTCCCGCACGACTCATCTCCTCGTTCGGAAGCGGCAGGATCCCGGGATAGAGAGCACCGACCGTAAGCACCACGCCTTTGGTGATCTTCGCGCCGCGCTCCACCCCCACGCGGTACAGAGCATCCACCACGGCGGAGTCTGCTATGGCCGGAAACGAGATCGGCACCAGTTGGCTTGTGACGCCATCCTCTCGGACGGCACCCGTGGCCACGATGAGGTCCCCATCCACTATGGAACGGTTCAGCGATCCTGCGGTCCCAACCCTGATGAGCACCCTCGCGCCCGCCTTGATGAGCTCCTCGAAACACACGCACGCCCCGGCAGCGCCGACCCCGTGGGAAGCGATCGTGACGGGCGTGCCACGATACACGCCATTCACGAGCCGGTATTCACGGTTGTACGAGACCTCGCGAGCGTGCTCAATGTGCCTCGCGATGGTCTGGGTTCTCGCCGGGTCGCCACAAACCACGACGTAGTGAGAGACTTGTCTCGGATAGACCTTGAGTATGGGAAGCATCTTGGACTCGTCCATTCCAACCCCCACTCTCTTCCCCAACGGGTTCTTCCCCAGCGGCTTCTTCCCTAGCGGGCGCTCGCGTCGCGAATCCGATGGCTGAGTCTCACCAGCACTGGCGCGGTCGCCCGCGATACCCGCCAGCCTGCCGACGACGCCCGCGCCGCCGGACACTCTCAGAGCCCCAATCAACCAACGAGGGCTCGAAGGCTCGTTTCATAGGGGGGACGCGCCACCCCTCTATCTGTGATGATCGCCGAGACGTATCGAGACGGGGTCACATCGAAGGCAGGGTTGAACACAGCGACCCCCTCGGGTGCGATCCTTTGCCCGAGCACGTGCGTGACCTCTCTCGGGTCCCTCTCCTCTATGGGAATGTCCCGCCCCGTCGGGCACTCCAGGTCGAGCGTGGACACCGGCGCGGCGACATAGAATGGAATCCCATTCTCCTTGGCCAGCACCGCCAGGCTGTACGTGCCTATCTTGTTCGCCACATCCCCGTTGGCCGCGATCCTATCGGCTCCGACGATGACGCAATCCACCTTCCCAAGGCTCATGACGTAACCCGCCATGCTGTCCGTGATGAGCGTAACTGGGATGCCGTCCTCGAGGAGCTCGAACGCGGTAAGCCTCGCCCCCTGGAGATACGGGCGAGTCTCGTCTGCGAATACGTGAACCCGCTTGCCATCCTCGAACGCCGCCCGCACCACGCCCAGCGCGGTCCCGTAACCCGCTGTCGCAAGCGCGCCCGCGTTGCAGTGGGTGAGCACCGAGACGGGGCTCCCGAGGAGCTCCGCCCCGTTCCGGCCGATCCTCCGGTTTGCCTCGACATCCTCCGCCTCCATGGCACAGGCTGCCCTCTCCATCGCCGCGGGGATTTCGCGCCAGTCCGGACAGGCCGACGCCACATCGAGCATCTTGCCCACTGCCCAGGCCAGATTCACCGCGGTAGGCCTGGCCTGTACAAGGTCGCGCGCAGCAGCCTTCAACCGGTCGACGAACGCGCCCTTGTCGTGCGTGTCCGCGTCGTGCGCCGCCAGCACCATGCCATATGCAGCACTTACCCCGATGGCCGGCGCGCCTCGGACCTTCATCGTGCGTATGGCCTCTGCCACGTCCCGGCAGCTCACACACTTCACGTAATCCTTCTCCAGCGGCAGCTTAGTCTGGTCGAGAAGTTCCAAGGCCGTGCCGGTCCATACGATCGGTTTCAACATCTGTACATTCACATCCTCCTGTGGGCAACGCCCAGTGGGGCACGAGAAGGCGCCACACGAGAAGGCGCCCCCAGGGCACCACGCTCCTTCTATGGTTTTATGGCGTGAATCTCTGCCCAAAGCGGCGATCCCCAACTTAAGCGCCTGGGCTGCGTCACCATAGGCGATCGCGGGCCAGACGGAGCATGCGCACGGTAAAGCAAAGGGTTGCCAGCGTCGCGGTCCAAAACGACACGGCCGGTGCAGGCGGAATGGCCCAACAAAACCCAGCCGCCGGATCGACTATCGCTCCAGCGGCCGGATCCCGACCCCGTTCGTGCGTTCACCGGCAACCCTGCACCTCACGGAGCGCAAGCGGACCGAGGCAGCCGCACTCAGCTCACACGGTACTTGCGCACGCCCTCTTCGTAAAGGTCGTTCCCGTATATGTCATTCACGACAACGGCCGGAAAGCCCTCCACGGTGAGCTTTCTTATTGCCTCGGGACCGAGGTCCTCGTACGCCACGAGCTCTGATGCCTTCACGCACTTGGCAAGAAGCGCCCCTGCGCCGCCAATGGCGGCGAAGTACACCGCCTTAAACCTCATCATTGCGTCCCTTACGTCCCGGGAGCGACTTCCCTTGCCGATCATGCCCTTGAGCCCGTGCTCCATCAGAATCGGAGCGTAGGAGTCCATCCTGTAACTCGTCGTCGGACCCGCCGAACCAATGGCCTGCCCGGGCCGGGCCGGCGCCGGACCGACATAGTATATGATCTGTCCCCGGATGTCCAGCGGAAGCTGCTTCCCCTCGGCAATGAGCGCGACAAGTCTCTTGTGCGCGGCGTCCCGAGCTGTATACAAAACTCCCGAAATCCTCACGTTGTCGCCAGCCTTCAGCCGGGCAACGACCTCATCAGTGAGCGGTGTGAATATCTCGATTGCCACCTATATTGCCTCCTTCAACCAGCCTCTCAAAACACCTAGGCGCTCAAAGCACGATGGTCTCGTGCGGGCCGACGTGACAGTTGAGGTTCACCGCCACAGGCATGCTTGCGATGTGGCACGGCGCATACTCGATGTTCACTGCAAGCGCCGTCGTCCTCCCGCCGAGCCCCTGCGGCCCAATGCCGAGCTTGTTGATCTCGGTGAGAAGCTCTTCCTCGAGCTTCGCGTACATTGGGTCAGGATTGTGGGAGCCGACCGGACGCAAGAGAGCTCTCTTCGCAAGCAGCGCGACCCGGTCGAACGTCCCTCCGATCCCAACCCCGACGACCACTGGCGGGCAGGGATTGGAGCCTGCCTTCTCAACGCGTTCAACAACGAACCGCTTCACACCCTCAACGCCTGCCGCGGGAGTCAACATGGCGACACCGCTCATGTTCTCCGCGCCCCCGCCTTTAGGCGCGACCGTTATCTTGACCTGCGTGCCTGGAACGATATCAACGTAGACTACGGCGGGCGTGTTGTCCCCCGTGTTCACCCTCCTGAAGAGTGGGTCGTTTACGATGGACTTGCGGAGGTATCCTTCGGTGTAGCCCTGCCTCACACCATCGTTGATGGCGGCGTAAAGGTCGCCTCCAACGAAATGCACATCCTGACCCACTTCGACGAAGACCATCGCCACCCCCGTGTCTTGGCACGCGGGGACCCCTTCATCCCGTGCGATTCGGTGATTCTCGAGGATCTGCTTGAGGATCTCCCTTCCCACCGGAGACTCCTCATTCTCCAAAGCACGCTCGAGTGCGGCTATTGTCTCGCGCGGCACGTTGCAGTTGGCGCTCACACAGAGTTTCTTGATGGCGGCTCGCACGTCAGCCACGTTAACCTCGCGTAATCCGTTACAACCCATGCAACTCCCTCCGATTCGTCCCAATATGGCGGTGCCATCGTGGCGCGTCATCACTCGCCGCCGCCCGCGCTCTGGGAAGGGCAGTCGCGTTCACTTGCCCGTGACGGACACGCCCTCGAGCTGTATATAGGGCAGCCTCATTTCGCCGATGGTTACCACTTCTCTTGATACGGCTACTATGTGTGCGAAGAGTTCGTAGATGTTTCCCGCAATCATAACCTCCTTTACCGGCTTTGCGATCTCCCCGTTTTCAATGTAATGGCCGCCCTTGACCACGCCGGAGAAATCGCCGCTCACGGGGTCAAGGTTGCCCGAGAACCTGTTCACTATGAGGCCCTTCGGGATGGCCCGGATCATCTCATCGAGGGAAGTCTGGCCCGGTGCGACCACGAAGTTCGTGGACCCTATCCCAGGCGTCGTCTGATCGGTTCCGGTGGCGCGCCCGTTGGAGCGCACACCGTCCTTGCGCGCAGTATAGCAATTGTAAAGATAGTGCCCGAGCACTCCGTCCTTCAGAAGCTCTATCGGCTCAGGTGGCACGCCTTCGCGATCGAACGACGCGGAACCGAGCGCCGCGGGGATCCGCGGGTCGTCTGTCACGCTGAGAAGCGGAGAGGTCACCGTCGACCCAAGCTTACCGGCCCATTTAGACCTTCCGTTCTGCACATTCTCGGCGCTCGACGAGAACGCTATGGGCTGAACTATGAGCTCATCGCCCGCGTAGGGCGTAACTATCACGCTCCCCTTGAAGCTCGGGATGGTAGTCGCCCCGAGAGCCTTCACCACCTTATCGGCAAGGCGGCGACCGCAAGCCTCGGGATCGATTCCTGCGAGCGCGCAGGACCCCGAATACTCGGCGTCGAACGACGAGATGTCATCGCCGTCGCGGGCAAACGCCATACCTACGCACACGAAGCTGCTTGCCCTCTCCGAAAGGCGCACGCCTTTCGAGTTCGCGATGGCCCGCTCACTGATGTGCGCCGCGAAGCTGGTGGAGTCAATGGTGACGCGACTGTCGTATGCCCTGGCGGCCTCGACGAACCTGCGCCCCAGATCGAGCACGTCCTCGAGGACAAGGCGTTCCGAAGCCTCGTCGTAAATCCCGGGCACCGGCCTGGCCTCCGCAGGGTCCGGCAACACGTGGTTGGGGTCAACGGGCGACGCTTCCGCGATGGCGAGCGCGGCTGCGAGTGTGTCATCCAGCGTCTCGCCACAAAGCACGTTGGTGGCTGCAAAGCCCTGCCTTGAGCGGCGGATGACGCGTATACCGACTCCCTCATAGCTATCGCCCTTCGGGACCTGAAGATCGTTCTTTTCGAACACCGCCTCGAGCTTGCGGGCCTTGAGGTAGTAAACCTCGGCCTCGTCTGCTCCCATGGCTTTCGCGCGCCGCACCAGTTCCTCAGAAATCTCAAGGCCTTTCATGACGCGTCCCTCCCCGCTCATTCGTGCCGCCCTCCAATGGTAACCCGGCACCGTAGATACGGTCCGCCCGCATCGACCTTGGCGGGCTGCCACTTCCCGCAATGCCCGCTGCCTAGATCGAGCTCGAAGTCGCTCGACACAGCGTCGACGCTCTTGAGCACGTCGAAGGCCTGGCCCGAAATGGTGATCCCCTTTACCAGCTCCCCGATCCGCCCGTGCTCGATCCTGTATGCCTCAGAGACCCCGAACATGAATTCAGCCGTCGAATCCGCCTGGCCCCCCTGGCCCATCTCTCTGAGGAAAAACCCGTGTTCGACCCCTGCGATCATGTCCTCGAGCCTCGAGTCACCCGGAAGGATGAACGTGTTGGTCATGCGGATGATGGGCTCGTCCCTGTACGTGAACGCGCGTGCGTTGCCCCGCGGCACGGTGTCGAAGGCCGCCGCAGACTCCCGACTGTGCAGGTAGTTTCGGAGGACGCCTCTCTCGATGATCACGGTGCGTTCCGCCAGCACGCCTTCGTCATCCACAAGGACCATCCCGGCAGCGCCGGGCATCGTTCCGTCATCAACCAGGGTCACGAGGTCGGACGCGACTTTCTCGCCGATCTTGCCCTTAACCACGGATCCGCTTTGCACGAAATCAGCCTCCACTGTGTGGCCAATGGCTTCGTGGGACAGCACTCCAACGAGCTGAGGATCGAGTATCACAGTGTATTGGCCGCCCTTGGCGTAGCCTGCGTCCAGCTTCCTCACGGCAAGTGCCACGGCCTCGTCGACCATCTTGTCAAGATCGCGTTTCTTCATGAGGTCATTCCACCCGCCCGTGACCCCCCATGCCTTGGCACCGGTTTCGCGCTCGTCTCCCCGCCCCACAGTCGCGAACACGTGGAAGCTTGGCTTGCGGTCCACAATGTGCGCCTCTGCGCCATCTGAGGTGACAATGAACTTCTCGTCGGCGTACTCCGTATAGACCACGATGCTCCCCACGACAAGGGGCGATGCCTCCCGCATTCGTTGCTCCGCTTTCAGAACAACCTGGATCTTCTCGGCGATGCCTGGCTCATCGACGCAAGCCTGATATACGAACTCGCCCTTGCCAAGGCGAGCCGGGGCAAGCCGGGCCTTGTCGCGCCGGAGCCGGGCGCCGGCTCTCGCAGCGTCCGATGCCTCGATAACGGCCTTTCGCAGGCCCTCCAAAGTCACATCGGTAGTCGATACGAAACCCCAGCACCCATCCACCAGGCATCGGACTCCAGCCCCAGCGAGGGTACGTCGCTCCACACGCTTGAGCGTGCCGTTGCGGGCGTCTATGGCGGTTTGGACACGCCGGTGATATCGGATCTCCGTGTACCCTGGCGCACCCATCATGGCGGACTTCAGCAGGTCTAGCATTCGGCCACCTTCCTTCCTCGCGCATCGTAATATATGTTTCGCAAGTAAACCAGAACTCCTCCTCGCCGCCGCAGTCTAGCGCGCGGTGCTCACCTGGAACGTGGTCCCATCCGTGACCACCAGCACGTCGCCGTGCGTGTCGGTCCGGTAAATCTCGTCCGTGTGCTCCGCTAGGTTCATCAGGGTCACCCGATGAGGATGGCCGAACGGATTGCCGGCTCCGACCAGTATCACCGCGACAGCAGGCTTCACCTCTTCGAGAAACCAAGGCTTCGACGAAGTGCTGCTTCCGTGATGCGCAACCTTGAGAACGGTTGCGCCGAGCTCGACCCCGCGCCGGAGCATGGCGTCCTCCGCATCCCTCTCCGCGTCGCCCGTGAAAAGGAAGCTAGTCGTGCCATACCGAAGCCTGATCACCACGGAGCAATCATTGATGTTCTCGGGAAGCGGCTCAACCGGGCTCAGGATCCGCGCCTCTACGCCCGGCCCCAAATCGATGTCCCCACCCGCTCTTCCGAGGCGGAAGTCGATGCCCTTCTCATCGATGAGCGAGAGGAAACGCTCGTATGTGGCTGTCGTATGAACCTTTCCCGAGTCCACCACGAGGCCGACCTTGAATTCGCGCAGCACCTCGATGAGCCCTCCGATGTGGTCCGCGTGCGGGTGCGTCGATACCACAACGTCAAGCTTGGAAACGCCGTGGACCTTGAGGTACTCCACAAGCCGATCGGAGGATTCGGGAGGTCCGCCGTCTATGAGCATTGTCTTGCCGGAAGGCGCCTCTACGAGCACGGCGTCTCCCTGGCCGACGTCTATGAAATGAACTCGAAGCCGCGCAGGCCCGCCCGCTATACCGGCGGCACGCGCCTGCAACGACGGAACCTCGACAGCGAGAACCGTGAGCGCCAGGACGACCAGGGTACACCTCACGAGCCCGCGGCTCCCACGGCCTGCTCGCCTCAGACGGGTCACGGGGTGCAGCCCCAGGAGAGAGCGAGCGCGTGCGAGAACACCCACCTTTGGTTCTTTGGGCCTCATGCTATGACCTCCCGATCGCCCGACGGACCGTGACAAGCCTATGAGCCTATGTGAGGGGCCGCGAGTCATCGCAGCATTTCCGACGGTTGCCTGGTCGCCAGTTATCGCGCGACGGCTGTCAGAGCCCAGCCGCTTGGCTTATAGGACGGGTTTTGGCAAGGCCTGCCCCGTTTCGGACACCGCCCGCGGGTGCAACACGGGCTCAGATAGTCGGAAGAGCTGGGACAGTCTCTGCCCACCTGCTTTGGCCCCGGTAAACCGCCATTGTTCCTTCACCATCTGACGTGGGAATTCCTCCATAGGGGCTAAGAAGTTGGGCCCGCTGCGCAGAGAGGCAGCGGGCCCATGATCTCGGGCCTATGATCTGCACGCACAGGCGATGAACGAGTTCAAACCGGCGACATCGACGATCGACGTTCGAGCCTCACCGTGGCTGGGGCGTGTTCGCCCCAGGTTCACAGGAACTTCTCGATGGCCGTTTCGAGCGCCTGCACCTTCGCGTCTTGGACGACGTACACCAGGCGTCTTCCCGTCACCGAGGCGTAGTACCCTCCCCCAGAGGCTCTCGCTCCTATCTTGAGCTCGAGTACCTTCCCATCGCCGAGGTCGAGCTCAACCTTCGCGCGAGGCCTGTCGAGGCCGTAACGCGCGTCATCGGCCCCGGCGGCGGCGTGCTCAACCACATTGTCCACGGTCACATCACGCACCGCCGACCAGAGCCCCGACATATCGTCGGACGAGTACCTCTTCTCGGACGCCTTCACTTGCCAGCTCTCGCCCTCCTTGACGACCTTGGGCGCCTGCGGGGCGGACGCGGGAGGTGCGGGCAGGGCCTGTGCCGCCATCCCGGTGGTCAGGCTAGCAGGCGCCGTCCGCCACTCTTTGCCGTCCTTCAGAAGGCCCACGGACCGCCCTTGCTCAGTGAGTGTGACGCGGAGAAGGTCGTCGTCGTTCCACGACAAGAGGTTCTTGTTCACGAGGTCAACGGCCGTGGTCTCCAGCGGCGAGAACGTAGCGGGGTTGACCAGGTAAACCGAGGGTGAGTCCGACGTGCGCACATAGAAGCCCTTGCCGTCCGGCGCCTCGGAACCCACGACAAGCTCGAAGGTCGAAGGCCGCTCGGAGGTATCAGCCTGCACTCGGAGCCTCGGACGGTCGAGCCCCCACCTCGCGAGGTCCTTGCCTTCGTCGTCAACGAACTCGCTCACCGTAAGGCCGGTGAGATCCCATATGAGATCGCTTACCTTCCATCTATCTGCCTCATCGCTGAACGGCTCAGCGATCCGCCATTCATCCTCGCCAGCCGCGCCGCCCTTGTTCTTTTCAAGCTTTATCCCGGTCGCGCCCGGCTTTACGAGGCGGAGGGCGGTTATCGAGTCAGTCGATACCGCGAATATCTCGCGTTCGCGGAGGTCATCCAGGCCCTTGGCTAGAGCCGACACGGTGTCAGACGAGAGCGTGTACACCGTGTCAGAGTCGGCAAGCTTTGCGTATCGCGCACCCCCGACGGGCGTCTCGGCGCCCACGAGGACGGCCTTCTCTCCTTCCTTGGTGTGAAGAGTCATCTTGAGCCAGGGCGATGCGAGCCCGAAAGCCTCGAGCCCGTTGGCATCAACTTTCTCCGCAACTTTCTTCTCGCCCACAAGTTTACTAGCTGCCTTAACGAGGGCATTGACCGCGGTGTCGCTCGCTGCGACCGCCTTCGGGAAAGTGATCTTCCATTTGTCCTTGCCTGCGCTGTCGGTCGTCCTCTCCACCTCGACCCGGCCAGAAGCCTGCTCCACGGCAACGCGGCTGACGTCTCCGGCCGGCACGTTCACGAGGGTGTTGCCTGCGTTCTTGTCCGGCGGCTTCACGCCTTCAACGAAGAGGACGTACGCGCCAAGCACCACCAACACTGCAAGGGCGACGAGAGTGCTCGCGAACTTCCTCATAGGTTGCGCCTCCTCAGCCAGATACCGCCGCCCACCAACACGAAGAGCAGCGGGAGCCCGACCACCGTGCTATAGAACACGAGGCTCGCCTGCTGGCCCGTGAGGTACACCTGGCTGTAACTCGGGGACTTGGCCCTGATGGTGATTGACTCCTCCTTGCCCACGAGCCAGCCCACGGAATTCATGAAGAAGTCTATGTTGCCTTGGAACGTCACAACGTCGTTATCGAGGAAGCTCGCGTTTCCAACCACGAGCATCCTCGCCTTGCCGGCTGGGCCGCCCGTGCCGGAAGCGTTCGTCACGCTGGGCGTCCCGGTTCCATCGCTTGCCTGGCCTTCGGCCCCGGCCTCCTTCCCGCTTTGATTCTTCGCCTCAGAGCTGGGCTCCAGCGCACGCTCGACTGCGTATGCGAGAACAAGTGGCCCTTTGATGTCCGTTTTCTGGTTGAACGATACCTGCTTGGCCGCGAGGTCCGTCTCTCCCCACGACTCACCGGACGTCTTGAGAAGCGCCGTCACCGAGACGCCCGGGTCCCTCTTGTCCGTGATCTCGTACAGGCTCCGGCTTCTCGGCAACACGCACCCGAGTTTCTCTGTGACTAGTTTCGTGGTGATGTCATGATACTCCACTTCCGGAATGGGGCTGCCTGCGTCGAGGAAGTAATGACTCGCAGGATCGATCACCACGTCATCATTCATGCCCACGCCCCACCTGGCGACCATCGCCTTGATATTCTTGAGTTGCCCCTTCTCGCGCAAGGGCTCAGCCAGCACCATCACGCTGCCGCCGTGGCTCACGTAATCCTGGATGGCCGCCACTTCCTTGTCCGCGAAGTCTTTCTGCGGGCCTGCTATCACTAGTAGAGCGGCATCCTGGGGAACTTTTCCTTCGGTCGCGAGGTTGAGCGTCTTCGTGGTATACCCCTCGCCCTCAAGGAATGATCGCGCTTGCCAGTAGTCCTGCACGAGGTCACGCTCGTCGTGGCCGACCAGGAAGTACACGGACTTCTCTTCCTCCTGGGTCACGCCGATTATGGCCCTCGTGAACGCTTGCTCCCCGGCAAACCCTGGGGCTTGGGAACCGTCGCCGTAATCCACGAGGTCATACTGCATGACCTTGCGCGACTTCGATCCCGACTCCACCACTGACGTGCCGTACGCGGTTATCTCGTACTGTTTTGCAAGGGACGGGTTCTTGTCCGGGTCCACGAAAGACACCGAAATCTTCGGACACAGCCGAGTGTACTCCTTGAGGAGATCCTTCACCATGCCTCCCACGGAGTCACCTTCGGGAAAGAACGCGGTTATCTTGATGTCTTTGTCGATCTTCCGAAGGATCTGACGCGTTTCCTCCGAGAGGGTGTACATCTTGTTTTGGGTGAGGTCGACCTTGGCGGGATGCCGGCCGACGACGAAGTTCACCATGAGGACTATAGCAACCACGGCGCATGTGAGCACCACGGCGTTGGATCCGTAGCGCACCTTGCGGCTCAGCAGGAGCCTGCGCACCGGGCACGCGCGAGGGATCGCCAATCTCATGCGCTCCACCTCCTCGAGTCAATGGTGCGTACGGCGAGAAAGAGGAACGTGAACGCGAAGCTGAGGTAGTACACGGTGTGCGACAGGTCTATTATCCCTTTCTGGAAGTCGTCGAAGTGGTTCAATATGGAGAGCGCCGATATGGCGTCTCCGACAGGGCCCGTCACCGCCGCGCTGACCCAACCCAGGATCCAGAAAAGCAGAAGGATGCCGAACCCGACCACCCCGGCAACCATCTGGTTCTCTGTCAGCGCGGAAGCGAAGGTGCCGGCCGCAAGGCATGCCGCCCCGAAAAGAAACATGCCTAGGTATCCAGAGTAAATCGGGCCCATATCAGGGCTGCCATAATGCCGGAGGATGGCTGGATAAACGAGGGTCGCCGCAAGGAACACAAGGTATGTGAAGACGCTCGCGAGGTATTTCCCGACCACGATAGACGTGATGGTCACAGGGGAAGTCAAGAGAAGCTCGTCGGTGCCGAGTTTCTTCTCCTCAGCCAGGAGGCGCATAGTGAGAACGGGTGCCACAAAGATGAACGTGACCGCCATGTTCCCGAACGTGCCCTCCATGGTCGCGGTCCTCGTGGCGAAGAGTAGGATCGAGAAGAAATAGCCGGAGAGCACCAGGAACACCGCTCCCATGACGTACGCCATGGGGGACAGAAAGTACGCTGCTACCTCGCGTTTGAAGATAGACCACGTTTTAAGCACCTGCCGCCACCTCCGCCGAGTCCTCCAGTTTCTCTTCGGTGGTCAACCTGAGGAACACGTCCTCCAGGCTTAGGTCCACGAATCTCATTTCCAGGATCGGCCATCCGCGCTCCGCCATCTTAAAGAACAGGGCCTCGCGGACGTCCGCCGAGAGCTCAGTTTCCACCGACAGCAGCACCTCTCCGTCGCGCCTGTGCGTTCCACCGGCATCTCTCTGCGGCTCGGAATCGTCCACCGAGACCGACCGCACGCCCGCGAGCGCCCCCACCTCGGACGCGACCGCGTCTCGCGGCCCGCGCACGCGCACCGCGAGGCACTGCGAGCCACGCAGCCTGCGGGCAAGGCCCTCTGGCGTGTCGATGGCGACCAGGCGTCCGTTGTTGATGATCACAACTCGGCCGCACACCATGCTCACCTCGGGGAGGATGTGTGAGCTCAGTATCACGGTGTGCTTCCCCCCGAGGCTGCGGATGAGCTGCCGGATCTCTATGATTTGCCTAGGGTCCAGCCCCACCGTGGGCTCGTCCAGTATGAGGACATCGGGGTCTCCGAGGAGCGCCTGGGCGAGGCCGACCCTTTGCTTGAACCCGCGCGAGACGTTCTGAATGACGCGACCGTACACCGGTCCCAGGCCGCACGCTTCCACGGCCCTGACAACCTGCGCGGCCCGCTGGGATTTCGGAATGCCCTTGATCTCACACACGAACTGCAGGTAGCTCTTGACCGTCATCTCGCGGTAAAGCGGCGGGTTCTCAGGGAGATACCCGATCCTTCTCCTCGTCTCCATCGCATCCTCGAACACGTCGCGCCCCGCGACCCTGACCGTGCCGGACGTCGCCGCCAAGTACCCTGTTATGATCCGCATGGTCGTGGTCTTTCCGGCGCCGTTCGGCCCGAGGAATCCGAGGATCTCGCCCTGCTCCACCGAGAACGTCAGATCCTCGATGCCCCTTGCCCTGCCGTACATCTTGGTGAGGTTCTTCACTTCGATCACGGCAACGCGTTCCCCCTTTCTGCTTCCAAGCACGTTGTATGCGCCACAATCCGGCGAAAAGCCCGTCATAGGCGAAGGCGCCGCGTGCGTCAACGTCCAAGACGGGCGTGGCGAGGAGACCACTTATATAGAACGGGCGGCCAATATCTGAAGTTCCACGTTCCAGCTAGCGCGGCGGTGTCCCCGAGCGGGGCTCCCTTCGCCAAGATCCGGCCCGTCAGGCGAGTGGCCGGATCTTGACACCCCTCGTGCAATCACCGGCAACCCATCCCGATGATCGCGAGCGTTTTCGCACCTCGACTCAGGGAGCATCGGGCTTTCCCTTCCCCCCGCCCCTCCCATCGCTGAGGTCCAAAGCGATCAACGCGGCACCGTACGCCCCGGCAAACTGGGACTCGTCCGGAACCGTGACGGTCGCATGAAGCCTTTCCTCCAGGGACCTCCTGACTCCCTCGTTCCGGCTGACCCCACCCGTCATCACGAGCCCGCCGCCCAGGCCTACGCGGTGGACCATGCCGGCGAGCCTCGCCGCCACTGCGTCGCAAAGTCCTTTGACTATGGGCTCGGGGCGGACGCCATGGGATAGGAGGCTTATGACCTCTGATTCAGCGAACACCGTGCATGTGCTCGAGATCCGCGCAGCTTCCTTCGCCCTCCGCCACCTCGGTCCGAACTCATCGAGAGCAATGCCTAGCCTCGCGGCCATCACCTCCAGAAACCTTCCGGTGCCCGCGGCACACTTGTCGTTCATGACGAAGTCGGCCACCATGCCGTCGTCATCCAGCCGGATGACCTTCGAGTCCTGACCCCCGACGTCCACGACGACCCGAGCCCACGGAACGAGCGCACGGGCGCCACGGGCGTGACAGGTTATCTCTGTCACCTTCGCTGTAGCACGGGTCACCCTGTCCCTCCCGTATCCGGTCGCGACGAGCGCCTCGAGCTCTTCCGGCGCCACGCGGGCCGCGCTGCACGCCGCGTGGAGACACTGCTCGGCCGCAAGAGCGAGGTCCACGCCGGTGGGCATCGCGTGTTCCCCAACGATCGCGCGACCGTCCAGAAGGACAGCTTTCGTGGTCGTTGAGCCGACATCTATTCCAGCCACGAGCACTATCTCTCACCCACCTTTCGCGCATCAAGCAGTTCTATGAAAGCCCCCAACCTGGTGATGGACTGCGCCTCGATTCCAGACCCGTCGTCAACCCCATCCCCGTCTAAATTGAGGAAGGGAACTCCCTTCTTCCGGAGCTCGCTGCCGATGATGGCTGCACCACCATTCGACTGTCTGCAGCCCCATTGCGCGAACTGCACGACCCCGTCGATGGAGTACTCGTCCACGAGCTTCTCGATGACTTCGAGCCGACGCTCAATCGGGCCCCAGCCGAAATTGGACGTCATCTTACGCGCGAGGCTCACGAAAGGATCGCGCGGATCCATAGCCGGCCAGTACGCGAAGCTATACTCCTCGAAGGCCACCGAGGAGGCTCTATCGCGCTCGAGGTGTTCGAACAGCTTGGTACGGTAATACGGCCTAAGGTTGAGCCAGAGGAGTCTATGACGCTCGCTCTGAACGGGGAAGCCCTGCGTGTCGATGGTCCGCGCGAGGTGCGTTCGAAGGGCTCGATAGAAGGGCGCCAGTAATGGGCTCCCCCACGACCACAGGAACAAGAGGACATAGTTCAACGCCTCCGACCCGCGCCACGGCGCCGGAACGTTTCTCCTGAGCGCACAGACCTCCCTGTACTCTGTGAGAGCCTCATTGGATGCGACGAGCGCACGAGGCAGCCCATCCACGGAAAGCCCCGGGACGCGCCGGGCCAGGTCCTCCGCCACGAACTCGACTTGCGAGGCGACCCACCTTTCCCCGCGGTTCGACGAGGCGAACGGGACGTCGATGATGTAGAACGGACAACCGGCCAGCGCACTGAGATGGGCAAGCGACTTCTTGCCCCCGTCGCACAGGTGGGCTGTGACCACCACGGCCGAGGGACGCGGCAGAAACCCGGCCGCTGCCCCTCCTACGCCCGCGCGGTGAAAGCTGCAAAGGTCCGGCGAGTACCAGAGCGCCTCGCACGCCGAGAGGCTTGCGGCACCGAGCCCAAACGCCGCTGCGAGGCCTGACGCCGCCTCCGGCAAGAAGGGCACGCCACCGAGGCCGTATACGAGCTCGGTGGGCACGAAGGCGCTCGTGAACACACACGGCTTCCTGCCGAGATACGCGTCGGCAAAGTCGGAAAGCATGCACTCTATGGCCGCGATCTGGTAGTCCTTGGCACCGCGGGCCCGGAGCAACGGGAGGGCCGCGGAAGCCGCCCTGTACGCCCACTTGTTGCGCAACAAGGTCTCAGGACGAAGGAATCCCCGTCGTGGCTGCTGCGGCACACGTCGGCGCGCCGCGCCTCTCGCACGCGCACCGCCTCGAGCGTCACGGAACCCGCCCGCCGCCCCGTTTCGCGCCCGACCCGACGCCGGTGCTCCAACCATTCGCCTCACCCTCGCTCCAGCCGGCCTTCCAGCATTTCCCTAAACGCAGTGACGCGCGTGAGGATCTGGCCTGATCCTGCCGAACCGTATTCAGTCTCCAAGAGCAGCATGGGCACGCCGTCCCCCTCTCCAACGCGTCTTTTCATATCAGCGAAATCGTAGTACGCATAATCACAGAACTTGGGCGCGAAGTACACGATGCCGCGGACCTTGTGCGAAATGGCTAGAGCTCGGAGACGCTGCGCCCTCGCGTCGCCGGCAAACATCCTCGGACACGGAGGCTTCCTCAGGTACGCCCGGGCCAGGTCGCGGAACGGGTCGCCCGCGCCAGCCTCGATCTCGACACGAAAGTCAAAAGACCTAAGACCGATGCAGGAATCCACGAAGGCCACCTCCAGCCCCGACTGCTCGATCATCACGAGCAGTGCGCGTTCCAGGAGGCACGTTCCGGTGATTCCGACGCGCGGCCTTCCCCGGCCGTGGCGGCGGCTCCTCGACTCACATTGGCTCATGCCAGCCCGTCCGGCCCCAGGGTCTCCCGCGGTCCTTATGGCGTGCAGCGCGCGAGCGACCGCCGCCGCGGCGCGAGCCAGGTCGGTCGCCTCCGCGGCCTGGGCTTCCCTCTGCCCGCTCTCGGAGCCGCCAGGAGCCTCGTGCGGGTACTGGTTCGTGCCCGCGCCGAGCGCGTCGTTTGCCAGGAACGCCGCGCTAGCAGCCTCGCCGGCTGACAGCCGGCCCTCGTCCACCAGCCTCGACAGGCCTGAAAGCTCCGACCTGAGCAGGTTCATTGAGCCTGCGGCATGGATGAGCCGCCTGCGAAACGAATCCCCGTCGACGTTCACCGCGGGCGCAACCGCGTCGGGCACCCCCGCGCGCGCTGCACGCGCCAGGTCAAGGGCGAAATCCCTCAGAACCGAGGCATAGTATTCCTCGGAAGCACTGGTAGACGTCCTAGGTATGTCCACGAAGCACACGCCACCGGCGAGCTTAAAGTATCGCAGAGCGTCATACGCTCGCCGCATCGCGTCGCACGATCCTGCGATGGCGACTACATGGTCCCTTCCGTGGTCACGCATGAAAGCCCTCGCGTACGGACAGAAGTCGCGCGGCAGGTACGCGTCCGAGCACTCGCCGGTCTCGCGGAAGACTGCCCTTTTCACAGGCATCCCGAGAGCTAGCGGGATCTCAAACGGCACGTAGCTGCATGACACGAGGACCATCGCGATCCCTCCTGGGCGCCGTCGCGGCGCAACCCTGACCTACATTCTTTTTTAATACTCCTTGCGTGCCGCGTACCCTCCTGCTGTTTCAAGGCTTGACCGCGCGCGTTGCGGACGAGTCTGGGCATAACGTTTGAATTGAAAATGTTTAACGTCTTCATGGCAATCCACCTAGATTTCCTCTTGACAGGAAGCTGGTGGAGAGTGTAGTGTAGTAGCATATACATGCATATCCGAGGCTGCGACACCGGTAGCTGGACAACACCGGGGTGAGCTGCCGGGCGTGCCACAGAGAGTATGCATATATATGCAGTCTCTACCCGAAAAGGAGGAGGGAAGAAGCAATGAAGGAGAGCGAGAAGAAGGTCCTCATCGTCGACACCACGTTGCGTGATGGCGAGCAAACAGCGGGCGTCGTGTTTGCTCGGACGGAGAAGCTGCGAATCGCGAGAATGCTGGATGAGATCGGGGTGGACCAGATCGAGGCTGGCATCCCGGCCATGGGTGGGGACGAAAAGGAGGCCGTGAAAGCGATCGCCCATGCCGGACTCAATGCGAGCATCATGGCGTGGAACAGAGCCGTCATCTCCGACCTCGAGGCATCGATCGACTGCGGGGTGGACGCCGTAGCCATATCCATTTCCGTGTCTGACATACATATCTTCCACAAGCTTCGTATGACGCGCCAGCAGGTCCTCGATGCAATGACCCAAGCGGTGGTGTACGCCGCTCAGTACGGGCTGTACATATCCGTTAACGCCGAGGACGCGAGCCGCGCCGACCCCGAGTTTCTGCTCGAATTCGCGATGGCCGCGAAAGGAGCGGGTGCCAACAGGCTCCGTTACTGCGACACGGTTGGGCTGCTGGACCCACTGACCATGTATGAGAAGATCAAGACCCTCCACGAGCAGACCGGGCTCGACATCGAGACCCACACTCACAACGACTTCGGCATGGCCACCGCCAACACCCTTGCAGGAGTGCGGGCAGGCGCCAGGTATGTCGGAGTAACCGTGAACGGCCTCGGCGAGCGCGCGGGGAACGCGGCCCTCGAGGAGGTCGTGATGGCGCTCAAGCACATCTACGGCATAGACCTCGGCGTCAAGACCACAAGATTCAGGGAGATCTCCGAGTACGTGGCGAGGGCGTCCGGAAGGGAGATCCCGCCAGGAAAGCCCATCGTAGGCACGAACACTTTCGCCCATGAGTCTGGGATCCATGCAGACGGAGTCCTCAAGAACCCCAAGACTTATGAGGTTTTCGCGCCGGAGGAAGTGGGCTTGCAGCGACAGATCATCATCGGCAAACATTCAGGCAAGCACGCGCTTAAGGCGAAATTCCTTGAATACGGCATAAACCTCACAGACGAGGAGGCGGCAGCGATGTTGCCCGCAGTGCGCGCGACTGCGGTGAATCTCAAACGGCCGCTCTTCGATAAGGAACTTGTATATATATACGAAGACGCGAAAAGGGACACATCATCGGCTCACAAGTAAGACAGATTTGTGGCTCGTGGTGCCCATACAGTGCTCTACCGAGCCGCGGGCCAGGCGGCAGCGCCGCAGCGGCGGCGCCGTAGCGACCGCGGCAAACGTTTGAACGCGTAGGAGGGTTAGAGAAGCGTGGGCAAGACCATCGCAGAGAAGATCCTCTCGAGCCATTCGGGCGTCGATGCCCGCGCGGGGGACATCGTCCTCGCGGATGTGGATTTCGTGATGGGGCAGGATGGGACCTCGCCTCTTGCCATCAAGGCATTCCGCGAGATGGGCGGGAAGAAGGTTTTCGACCCCGAGAAGGTCGCCATGGTGATAGATCATGGCGCCCCAAGCCCGAACGAGGGCACGGCAAACCTCCATAAACTGATGCGAGATTTCGCCGCCGAGCAGGGCTCAATCCTCTACGATGTGGGCGAGGGCGTCTGTCACCAGCTCATCCCGGAGCGTGGCCACGTTGCCCCGGGAGACCTCGTGGTGGGAGCGGACTCTCACACTTGTACCTATGGAGGCCTCGGCGCGTTCTCGACGGGCGTGGGGTCCACCGACCTCGCGGCGGCCCTCATCACCGGCAAGACGTGGCTCAAGGTGCCAGAGAGCATGAAGATAGTATGCAGAGGCCACCTTCCCTCGGGAACCTACAGCAAAGACCTCGCGCTATACCTCGCCGGCAAGATCTCGGCGTCGGGCGCGACTTACATGTCGTGCGAGTTCACCGGAGAGGGCGTGGACGCCCTCGGGGTGGATGCCAGGTTTACCTTGTGCAACATGGCGGTGGAGATGGGCGCCAAGGCCGGGATCATAGCGCCCAGTGGCGAGGTTCTCGCATGGGTGCGCGGCCGTTCGAAGAGGAAGTTCCACCCGGTCTTCGCAGATGAAGACGCCCGCTACGCGGACGTGCGGGAGTTCGACGTCTCGCATCTTGCGCCGCAGGTAGCCCGGCCGCACGAGGTGGACAACGTGTGTGAAGCCCACGAGCTCTCGGGAGTCGAGATCAACGAGGCCTTCATCGGGACATGCACGAACGGCCGGCTCGAGGACTTGCGCGTCGCCGCTGCGATCCTCAAAGGCAAGAGGGTGAACCCTTCGGTGCGCCTCATAGTTGCGCCGGCCTCGCGGCGCATCCTGGTCGAAGCCCTCCGTGAGGGGGTGTTGGAGACCCTCCTCAACGCGGGAGCGGCCGTGCTTCCCCCAGGGTGCGGCCCATGCGTGGGCACACACGCCGGAGTGCCAGCCGACGGCGAGGTTGTCATATCCACCGCCAACCGCAATTTCAAAGGGAGGATGGGCAACTCGTCCGCCCAGATCTATCTCGCCTCCCCAGCGACGGTGGCCGCGTCAGCGCTCGTCGGAAGGATCACGGACCCGAGGAGGTTCCTCGGATGAGGCCCTTCTGTTGACTGTTGAACGAGAGGCCGCCCGGGGCGGGGCTCTTGCGGAGGTGACGGCTAAGTGGTCCTGAGAGGAAAAGCCCACAAGTTCGGCGACGACATCAATACCGACTACATAATCGCTGGGAAGTACAAGTTCAAGACGCTCGATATGGACGAGCTGGCAAAGCACGTGATGGAGGATCTCGACCCGGAGTTCGCCACGAGGCTAAAGCCCGGCGACTTCGTAGTGGCCGGGAGGAATTTCGGGTGCGGATCGTCTCGGGAGCAGGCCCCGCTCGCGCTCATCCACGCGAAGGTGGGAGCGGTCATAGCTGTGTCTTTCGCGAGGCTATTCTATAGAAACGCGGTCAACACCGGCCTGCCCGTGGTAGAGTGCGACACAAGCGCCATCTCCAGCGGAGACGAGCTCGAAGTCGACCTCGGTCAAGGTACCGTGGTCAACGTCACCCGGGGCGTCACGGTGAGCGCGTCGCCGCTCCCCCCCTTCATGCAGCGGATTTTCGAGGATGGAGGGCTCGCCGCGCACATCCGCAAGCATGGTGGGTTCAACCTCGGCCTGTGACGCACGTACCTGCAATTCCGTTGAACCGCCTCGCGGGAGGGACACGCTGTGTCGCATAGAGTGACGCTCATACCCGGGGATGGGATCGGTCCCGAGGTAGTTCTCGCCGCAAGACGCGTCATCGAGGCCACGGGGGTCTCGATCGAGTGGGAGGAAGCTCAGGCGGGCGCGGAGGTGCTGGCGCGCCGCGGCACCCCCTTGCCGGACGAGGTCATCGAGTCGATCAGACGCACCGGCGTCGCGCTTAAGGGCCCCGTGACCACCCCTGTCGGGACCGGGTTCCGCAGCGTCAACGTGGGCCTTCGGATCGCCCTTGACCTTTACGCGAACGTCCGGCCCATCAGAACCCTGCCCTCCGTGCCCACGCGGTATCCACACGTGGACATAGTGATATTCCGCGAGGCCACCGAGGACGTATACGCTGGCAAGGAGCGCTGGGTGGATGAGGATACCGCGGAAACCATCAAGATCATTACGCGTAGAGGTTCGGAGCGCATCGCCCGGGCCGCGATGGAGTTCGCGAGGCGTGAGGGGCGCCACCGGGTGACGTGCGGCCATAAGGCCAACATCATGAAGTTCAGCGATGGGCTCTTCCTCGACTGCGCGCGCGCGGTGGCCCGCGATTACCCTGAGATCCAGTTCGACGACTGGATCATCGACGCGCTCTGCATGCAACTGGTCATGGCTCCGGAAAGCTTCGACGTGTTGCTCCTCCCGAACCTGTATGGGGACATCGTCTCCGACCTTGCCTCGGGCCTCGTGGGCGGGCTGGGCCTCGCCCCAGGAGCCAACATAGGAGACGGAATCGCGGTCTTCGAGCCGGTCCACGGAAGCGCTCCCGGGATCGCTGGGCGGGGGATCGCAAACCCCATTGCGACCATCCTCTCTGGCGCAATGATGTTGAGGCACCTCGGAGAGGCTCAGGGAGCCGCGGTGGTTGAGGCGGCGGTCACAAAGGTGCTGGCCGAAGGCCGTGTTCTCACTCCGGATCTTGGTGGCACCGCCACGACAGGCGAGATGGCGGACGCCATAATCTCAGCCCTTGCCTCCTCCTAGCGGAGCCGGGTCGAAGCGACGCAGCCTCAGGGAGTTTGTCACAACCGACACCGATGAGAACGCCATGGCCGTTCCCGCGATCACAGGTGAGAGAAAGCCAAGAGCGGCAAGGGGAATGCCGATCACGTTGTAGATGAACGCCCAGAAGAGGTTCTGGCGGATGGTTGCCATCGTGCGGCGGCTGAGGCGGATCGCCGCGGCTACAGCCCGGATGTCCCCTCGAATGAGGGTGATGTCCGCGGCCTCCATCGCGATGTCCGTGCCGGTTCCCAACGCTATTCCCACGTCGGCAGCAGCGAGGGCAGGCGCATCATTGATCCCGTCCCCGACCATTGCCACGACCCTTCCCTCCGCGCGAAGCCTCTCAATCTCCTTGGCCTTGTCCCCCGGAAGCACCTGGGCAAGCACCCTCTCGATGCCTACTTGCCGCGCGATGGACCGGGCCGTGCGCTCGTTATCGCCAGTCACCATCACAACGTCGACCCCGAGAGCCCGGAGTGCCTCGACCGCCTCGCGCGAAGCCTCTCTCACGGTGTCAGCCACGCCCATGACGCCAACAGCCTGCTGGTTCGCTGCAACGAACATGACCGTCTGCCCTTCAGCCTCCATGGACTCGCGAGCCTCGTCAAGGTCTTCTGGCACGCTCACGCCAACTTCCTTGAGGAAGCGCAGCGTCCCGACACGTACGACGACACCACCCACCACGGCCCGGACGCCCTTGCCCGGGACCGCCTCGAACTCGGCGGGCTCCGTGGGCTCTATGCCGAGACCTCGGGCCCGCCGCACCACTGCCGCGCCCAGCGGGTGCTCGGACCGCAACTCGGCCGAGGCCGCGAGCCTCATCATGGTCCCGACAAGCGCCCCAGCCGGCACGTCAGCCTGCGAGCCCGAATTGGGCACGGGCCCGGTCGCTCCCATCTCTCGCAGTGCTCGAGCTTCACTCGTGAGAACCTCGCGCACCACCTCAGGCTCACCCTTCGTGAGGGTGCCCGTCTTGTCAAATACAACCGTGTCTATCTTGTGAGCCCTCTCAAGATGCTCGGCGCCGCGGATCAAGATGCCAGCCTCCGCTCCCCTCCCTGTGCCGACCAGGATGGCGGTCGGCGTCGCAAGCCCGAGAGCACAGGGGCACGCGATCACCAGGACCGCCGTGAATGCAAATAGGGCGCGGCCGGGATCACCCGTTACAACGAGCCACCCCACGAGGGCAAGAAAGGCCACACCCAGCACAACCGGCACGAAGTAGCCTGCGACGACGTCCGCGAGGCGCTGGATGGGTGCCTTGGACCCCTGTGCCTCCTCCACCATCCGCACGATCTGAGAGAGCACCGTGTCCCTTCCGACCCTGGTCGCACGGATCTTGAACCACCCGTGCCCGTTGACAGTGGCTCCCGTGACCTCATCCCCAGGTCCCTTCTCCGTGGGAATGCTCTCCCCCGTGAGCATCGACTCGTCCACGACCGACGTGCCCTCTAGGACGATCCCGTCCACGGGTATCCTCTCGCCGGGCCTTACGACAAGGACGTCGCCCACCGTCACCTCGTCGGTGGGAACGTCAGTCTCGGCCCCATCGCGCACCACGTGCGCGACTCGAGGTGCCAGGCGCGCAAGCTTTCTTATGGCCTCGGAGGTTCTGCCCTTTGCCTTCGCCTCAAGCAGCCGGCCAAGAAGCACGAGAGTAATGACCACGGCCGAAGACTCATAGTAAACGTGGCCATGCCCGATGAAAGTCTCGTACACGCTGAAACCATACGCAGCCGTGGTGCCGAGGGCCACGAGCACGTCCATGTTGGGCGAGCGGGCGGCAAGAGCCGCAGCGGCGCCGGTGTAGAACCGCCGCCCCGCGATGAACTGCACGGGCGTGGCCAAGACGAACTGCACGAGCGGGCTCGCAACGAACGCTGGCAACCGCACGCCCAGGAGATGGGACAGCATGAGCGAAACGAGTGGCACCGAAAGCGCGGCGGCCAGGACGAAGACGGCTGTCTCGCGCCTCACCTCGGCCCCGCGCTCGCGTTCCTCAACCGCCTGTCCTGCGCTCCGCCTGTCGCCTTCCCGAAACTCGAAGGCCTCGTATCCCGCGTCGCGCACGGCTTTCACGAGGTCGTCTGGGGACGTCTCGCATGGGTCGTAGTGCACGGTGACCTTCTCGGTGGCAAGGTTCACGACCGCATCGACAACGCCGGGCGCACGCCGGAGCGCGCGCTCCACCCTGGCCACGCACGAAGCGCACGTCATGCCAGTAACCCGGAGCACGGCGCGCGCCTCAGGTGCCTGGCCCGTCCGGGACGCGCGTTCCTCAGGGTCGGCCTCCTTCGCTAGGTGCACGTCGACGTTCCCTGTACGAGACGCGGCAGTACCGCACCCCTCTAAGTATGGCGCCATAAGTTTTCGTCTCCTTTCTTGACGGCGTTAGGGTTGCCGGTGCTTGCACGACGGGGCGTGGAGAATTCGGCAGGCCTGCCCGCCGAATTCGAACGAGGCGCGCCGCAAGCGCGCCGTCCCCGGAGGGCAACACCGATAGCCTTAGGCAGGACCGCCCCGCCGAAAAGTGGCGCGATCACCTTGGGCTACGCCCAGCGCTTTTCCACCTTCACGCCGTTGAAGTAGTAAGTGCAGATCTCCTCGTGCCGTCGTCCTGCCTTCGCCATGTTGTAGGCGCCCCACTGGCTCATCCCCACGCCGTGGCCGAAACCTTTTCCGCTCATACGGACCTGGCCATCACGCACCTCGAGGCTGGTTATGAGGTTGGACCTCATACGCATGGGGTCGAGAGCCACGCGGAGGTCGTTGCCACCGATGGTCACGTCCCCACCCGAGTGGTGGATGGTTATCGTCTGGGCCCGTCCGGAGGGGCCGCGTTTGGCTATGGACATCCCTGTTATGCCCTTGACCGGAATGCCGATCTTGTTCAGAGCGGCCTCAACCTCAGCCGTGGTGAAGGTGGCAGACCAGACGCGGTCCTCGGCAGGAACGTCCGACGTCATGTCAGGGCTCTTCTTTACGACCGTGTAAGGAGGCTCGGGACCACGAAGGTTCAGACCCTCCTTGGCAAGCGCCGTGATGCCGCCGGCGTTGGAGTGGAACCACGCGTCGATCAGCTCCCCGCCATGGGTCAGGACCTTGCCCCGCGTCTCGCGGACCGCCGCTCTGATCGCGTCGTTTACGTTCTCCGGCTTGAATTCTTGAGCTTGCTTGAACCCCGCCTGTATGTCGGAGCCCATGGGCCCTTTGCCGCGCATCTGCTCGAGCGTCTTCAGGGCGAACGTGCGCGCTACGATGGCCTGGGCCGCCAGGGCCTCCCTAGGCCAATAGTTCTTCATCTCGCCTGCCACCACGGCAGCCACGTATTCTTCCATGGGCATCTCCTCGACCCTGTTCTCGTCGGACAGATACACTCTGATGGTGGGCTCCTTCGCGAGGACCGCCCTCCTAGCGCGTGACACCCCTATGACGACGAGCGCCACGACGAGAAGGCCGACCCCGAGCCAAAGTATGCTCCTTTTTCTCTTGGCAGCCACTTGCTTCAGCCTCCCATCCTGCACACTAGAGTTGGGACGCGCCCGCACAGCCACACCGGGACGCATCCGACACGGCAGCTTGCCGTCCCACGGCTATTATGCGCAGAACACTGGAGGCGTACCAGCTACCCAGCTACCAGCCGCATCCCTTGCGCCCGCCGCCAACCCCACGTGCCTTCTCGCACGGCCGCGAGTCGGTCCGGCCGTGGCTGCCCCGCCCCGGCTTCGGCCAGGCGACCGTCAGCCCGCGGTCGAGAGGTAACGTTCACCGCCGTCCGGAAACATCACGACCACCAGATGTCCCTCGTTTTCCGGCCTCCGAGCCACGCGGAGAGCCGCAGCGAGCGCGGCACCAGATGATATGCCCGCGAGGATGCCCTCCTCTCTTGCGAGCCTCCGAGCCATCGAGACCGCCTCCGCAGTCGACACTGGGACGATCTCGTCAATGACCTCCAGCTTGAACACGTCCGGCACAAAGCCTGCGCCGATGCCCTGGATTCCGTGGCTTCCAGCTGGCCCGCCCTCCAGCACGGGAGATTCCTGCGGCTCGACGGCGACGACACGAATATCGGGCCGCTTGGCCTTGAGGGCTTCTCCAACGCCAGTGATGGTGCCGCCAGTCCCCACGCCAGCCACGAACACGTCCACCTTTCCGTCTGTGTCCTCCCAGATCTCCCTCGCGGTCGTCCTGCGGTGTGCCTCGGCGTTCGCGGGGTTCGCGAACTGCTGGGGCATGAACGCACCGGGAATAGAGCCTGCGATCTCTTGCGCCCGTTGCACGGCCCCAGCCATCCCATCGCGCGCCGGGGTGAGCACGACCTCGGCACCGTACGCCTCGAGGATCTTGCGCCTCTCGACGCTCATGGATTCAGGCATTGTCACGATGAGCCGCAAGCCGCGCGAGGCACAAAGCATTGCGAGAGCGATCCCTGTGTTGCCGCTCGTCGGCTCCACAACCACAGATCCCCGGCCGAGTCTCCCATCTCTCTCGGCCGCGACGAGCATCCCGAGGGCAGCCCGATCCTTAACGCTCCCGCCTGGATTCATGAACTCCAGCTTTGCCACGATCTCCGCCCGCACCCCCTCCGCGATCCGACGGATCCTGACGAGAGGTGTCTTTCCGACAACGTCCTGCACGCTACCGGCGATCCTTGCCACGATGCTCACTCTCCCCGAATAATGCCTGGAAACGCGGCTCGCTCAGTCGACGTCCAGCTGCGTACCTGTGTGCCAATGTACCAGCATCCATCCCCTAGCGCGCCGCGGTCCCGTGTGTTATAATACAGCAAACCCAACTAAATTACTAGGGTATTGCAGCGGACAACCACCGACCCAAGAACGGCTCTTGGAGGGAGCTTTCAATGTTCGAGCGCATCAGAGAAGACATCAAAGCGGTATTCGAGCGCGATCCAGCAGCCAAGAACGTGCTCGAAGTCATCCTGTGCTACCCCGGCCTCCACGCCATCATAGGGTACAGGATCGCGCACTTCTTCTACCAGAGGAGGATGTTCGTCATCGCGAGGCTCATCTCCCACGCCGTGCGCTTCCTGACAGGGATAGAGATCCACCCGGGAGCGCGCATCGGACGCCGCCTTTTCATCGACCACGGCATGGGCGTTGTGATAGGCGAGACCGCTGAGATCGGCGACGATGTCACGATCTACCAGGGAGTGACCCTGGGCGGGACCGGCAAGGAGAAAGGCAAGCGCCACCCGACCATAGGAAACCGCGTGGTCATAGCGGCGGGAGCAAAGGTTCTGGGATCGTTCGAAGTCGGCGACGAGGCGAAGATCGGCGCCGGGGCGGTGGTGCTCCGGCCCGTGCCAGCCGGCGCCACGGTTGTGGGTGTGCCTGGAAAGGTCGTATCGAGGTACGGGAAGCGAGTCCCAGGCATTGACCTCGATCACCAAAACCTCCCGGACCCTGTCCAGGCGGCGCTTGAGGCTCTCACCCGGCGGATAGAGGAGCTCGAGGAGAGGCTGGAAAGCCTCGAGAGGGACTCGGAGGCTCGTCGTCTCATATCGTAGGGCAGAAACCGGACGGCAGGGTGGAAAACCGCGAGCAGGCCGCGGGACTTCGTGCGGCTTCGATAGGTTTTCGTCTCCTTTCTTGACGGCGCTGAGGTTACTACCGGTGCTGCTTGCGCGACCGGGCGCGGAGAATTTGGCTATCTTGCGCGCCAAATTCGGACGACGCGCGCCGCAAGCGCGCCGTCCCCGGAGGGAGGGCAACGCTGGCAGCCCCGAGCAGGACAGGACCTCCGCGCCGAAAAGCGGCCCGGACTTCTGGCGATATACTCAGCTCTTTTCTTGAACCCTGCCCAGGACCTCGACGACGCCGCGCCCGCCGTCAACCACTACGAGGTCGCCGGTGCGGAGCTTCGCAGTGGCCCCTTCCACCTGAAGCACCGCGGGGATGCCGTATTCTCTGGCGACCACAGCGCTGTGCGACAGCAACCCGCCTTCTTCCAGCACGACCGCGGATGCGACGTTGAAGAGGGGCATCCAGCCCGGGTTCGCGAAGGGAGCCACCAGGATCTCGCCCCTCCTTAGAGTCGCCGCTTCGTCCAGGGAACGGATCACCCTGGCGAGGCCACGAGCTATCCCTGCCGAGCAGCCAACGCCCGTATACACCTCGCGCGCGCCCTCCCCTCCCGTCGTCTCTTCGGTCTTCGCGTTTTGACGGCTCGGGTACGCCATCGCCACGGTATCTTCCTCGGCCCCGCCCCTCATGCCATTGGCATGCACGCGCCTGCCTAGCGAACGCTTGGTGAGGACGCGCACGGGGCCAGGCTGGATCACGGGCGGAGGCGTGAAGTTCCTGTAGGCCACGGGGATGCGCCGTCTTTTCCTGACAGCCTTCCGCACAGTCTCGAAGTCACAAGACCCTTCAAGGAGGCCGAGGACCTCGGCCCTGGACATCCAGAAAACATCATCGGCCGCGTCGAGCTCGCCGCGCGAGGCCCAACGCTTCCCCTGCTCCTTCAGGAATCGCCTTGTGTGGTACCTTGCGCGACTGAGGTAAACCCTGGTCTCCTCGCGCCACCATGCAAGGCGCCTCACAAGGTTCAGTTGGGCGCGGAAGGCACGGACCCGGACGGTGCCCGTGAGAGGCGCCATCCAGCCCGCCGATCTCAGCATGACCGCTGCGGCTTCTTCCTCGCGCCTGCGCACTTCCTCCTGCCGGGCTAACTGGAGCCGCGGGTCCTCCCCGACCTCTCCAGACAGACACGCTTGCACCATCGAGAGCGGCAGGGCCGTGTCCTCGGCCCACCGAGGAACGGCCAGGTCCTCGTCGATCTCGGACATGTAGCGGAATTCCGCGATGCACGCAGCAAACCGTTTCCAGAATTCGTCCAGGCCTGATGATTCCGGATCTGTGTCGGGTGGCTCGCTCGTGGTTTGCTCTCTCCAGTTGACAAACATCTCCGATAGAGCCTGAGGCGAGGCCGACTTCAGGAGATCCGCCACTTGCGGCCTCGCCTGCGCGAAGCTGGCCAGCTCCCAGATAGCGGCGAGGGGCCTCGCCGTGGCCATCTGAGAGATCCCAGTCAGCAGACGGGCCTCGGATATCGCCTTCCCCGCCTTCTGCGCGTGCTTGTTGAGTCTCTCCACCGTGGCGTGGAAATCATCCTGGGCCTGCGTCCCGAGGAGGGAGATGATCAAGGCCCACCGGTTTGTCTGCCAATGAAGATCGACGGCAAACTTGGCCCACGACCTGAGGTCCGCGTCGTTGAGTCGTTCCGGAGCAATCGCGTCCCACTCGGGCTCGTTGGCCTCGAACCACGAGATGAACCGCTTGGCTTCCTCAACCGCGAGCCGGTAGTGTTTCTTCAGAGCGAAGAGCGACGGAAGCGCGCCGAGCACTGTCTTTATGGTCCATGGGGTGACAACCCCGTTCCCCTCATATGATGGCACGATCCCGACGGTCCTGTCGAAGGCGCGCTCCTTGAAGCCCGGCACCCGCGCGGCCACCCGCTTGGTCGCACCCACATTCCAGTAGCCGTGTCCGAAAAACGTGGCAGCCCATGTGGTGCCCGCATCCTCCCGGCGGTAAAGCCTCGTGCGTCTGAAGACCTCCTCCGTAGCCAGGGCGAAATCGTGATGGAATGACAGGGACTGGCTCAAGTACGATGCGAACCCGGGCATAACCTCCCTGAAGTTCGCCGACGTCCACTCGCCGAAATCAGGCGCGAAAGAAAATGCCGTCATCGGACGCGCCTGGAGGATGAAGATCTGGCCCCCGGACATCGCCCACTCCACATCTTGCGGGAGACCGTACTCCTCTTGAATCCTTTCTCCGAAATGCGCAATGCGCAGGAGAACAGCATCGTCCAGCGTTCGACGGGCGCGCATATCCTCGGGCACCGGCACCGGCGCATCCCCGTCGGACGTCACCATGACCTTCTTCTCGCCCACCCGTGCCTCAATGACCCTTTCCTCCCACGTGTCCACCACGAACCTATCGGGCGTGGCTATCCCAGCGACGAGCGCCTCACCCAGTCCCCAGGTCGCCTCCACCAGCATCTCGTTCTCCCTGCCGGATTGCGGGTTCAGGGTGAAAAGGACGCCGCTCACATCCGCCGGCACCTCGCGCTGTACAACCACGGCCATAGCCCGTTCCACCCGGCCCCGGCGTCGCGTCTCCCGATTCGGCGAGTACGCGCGCGTCCTCTCCCCGTCGAGCGACCTCCAGCACGCGAGCACGGCCTTGACTAGCGCCTCCCAGCTTCGAACCCCGAGCACCGTGTCGTACTGCCCCGCGTGCGACGCCCCGACCTCGTCCTCCACACTGGCCGAGGACCGCACCGCGCACGACGCACCAGGATGAGCGCAGAGAAGCTCCTCATACGCCCGGCGAACCTCCTCCCAGACGGCGCGAGTGGTGGTGTCCGGGCAACGAGCACGAGAGCCGCCAGAGGCCGCCTCTGCCTCGGCCAGCCCCCCAGGCCCGTTGTCGCGTTCCCCGGCGGCGCACTGAAGATAGGCCGCTGTCGTGACGACAAACCCACGGGGCACCGGGAGCCCCGCGCGCAACAGCCTCGCAAGGTTGCGTGCCTTGCCGCCCACGAGAGCGTCGTGCTCTGGTCCGATGTCTTCAAGCCTCAAGACGTATGGCTCCACCTGGGTGGTCCCTCCGCTGCGTTGACCTACTGTATGGCTGCCCTGGATTCAGTCAGGGAATGTAGGGAGTCGGGGCTCCTGCGGCCACCATGTTCTCCACGAGCTCGAGCGCTCGGTCCATCGCGTCGAGCACCTCGTCCACCTCGGGCGGCTGTATGATGAGCGGCGGCATTATCTGCATCGCCCTGGGCCGGAAATCCGAGAACACCGCGATCACGCCGTTCTTGCCGAGAGCATACGTCATCATGGGGCCAAGCCTGTCCTCCGTAAGCTCGAAGGCCATCATCAGGCCGCGTCGTCTCCAGCCCGCCACGCTCTCCGGGTGTCTCTCCTTCAGCCGCGCGAATCCTTGCTCGAAACGTGCGCCCATCTCTTCCACGTGGTCCAGGAATCCCGGACGGCAGATCTCGTCGAGCATCGCGAGCGCGCAAACGCACCCCAGGTCTGCACCGCCGAACGAGGTCAGATGCACGAACGGGTTCTGCTTGAAGAACTCGTCAACGTGCTGTCTATAGCATACCGCGGAAAGCGGATAGATCCCGCCGCTCATCCCCTTTCCCAAGACCAAGATGTCCGGGACCACGCCCCACTCATCGATCGCCCAAAGGCGCCCCGTCCTGCCCAACCCGGCCTGAACCTCGTCGAGGATCAGCAGGGCCCCTTTCCTGTCGCAGATCTCCCTCACCGCAGGATAGAAATCGTCGGGAGGGATGATGATCCCGGCGGTGGCGGGGATGGTCTCGAATATCACGGCCGCCGTGGTTTCGTCCACGGCGCGTTCGACGGCGTCGATGTCCCCGAACGGCACCTGTGTGAACCCCGGCATGAGCGGCTCGAAATGCCTCTTGAAACGGGCGTCGCCCGCCGAGAGCGCAAACCCGGTGTGACCGTGGTACCCGCCGACCGCCGAGACGATCCCAGGCCGCCTGGTATACCCCCTCGCCAGCTTGATGGCAACGTCGCACGCCTCGCCGCCGCTAGGGGTGAAGAAACTGTACGTTATGTCGCCGGGCGTGAGCTCGGCAAGCCTGGCAGCAAGCCTAGCTCGGTGTTCGCTGAGGAGCATGTGGTCGCCGATGTCGAGCACGTCGAGCGCGGCCCTCAGCGCATTCACCACGGCAGGGGGCCGGTGGCCCAAGTTGAACACGCCGCCGCTCGACCGGCAGTTTATGTACCGTTTGCCGGAGAGGTCCCAGACATACACTCCATCGCGTTTGCCCGGAACCGCGTCGAAGCCGAGAGCCCGGTAGACCTCCACCCTTCCCGGAGACACATACCGCGCGAAATCCTCGACGATGGATGCCTGGGGTTTTGCGCCGACGAGAGTTGCGGGCGCCTCCGCAGGCACCCCCTCACCACTGCGCAGAGGGCGTGGCATCGAATGCTTCTGTTCGCCTTGTTTGCGCTTATCGTCAACGTATCCTTCCACATCGATCCCTCCGAGAAAGCAGGCTAGTCCGCTCGTCGCGGCGTGTGACGCATCGGTTGCGGGCGAGACGAGATAATGCCCTTGACCCACCTGCCAAGCACGATCCCAGCCAGGACGCACGGGAGAAGCAGGAGAGCGTCGGCCGCCAACGAATTGCGAAGCGCAGCACGCACGACAGCGTTCCTTTCAACCTCCGAGGCGGGAAAGGCAACGAGAAGAGGTGCCAGCGCTGGGGCCATCACCACCATAAACGCCACGCACCCCACGAGCTCGTGCACACTCATCTCAGCCAGGCCCAGCGCCACACCGCCCAGCACCGGGATGGCGAGGCTCCACCCGGAAGGCACAGGGGTGAAGTCCCCGAGCTGAAGCAACGCCAGACATACCGAACCCACGCCACCCAGGATAACCGCACGTGCGGCAACCACGGTGGCTCTCATGCACCGTCTCAGCACCTCTTCACCCGCCACTTTCCATCCCCACCTCCCCTCCCACCGGCACGCGCACCAGTCTCTCTCCTCGCGGGAGGGTGACAACCAGCACGACATCGCCGGCCAACTGCGCCACAGCGCTTTCACCATCTTCGCCGGCCCGTTGTGGCGGCCCCCCGCCAGCGCCCGCCGCGCTCGCTGCAAGCTCCCGCGACGCATCCTTGGTGACAGTGATGCGGGTTACTGCCACAGGGCGAGCTCCAACGTCCGCGGGTGGAGTCACAACCATGTCGCCCGGAAGCGTGAAGAAATACCCAAGGCGCCTCCCACCCTGGTCTAAAGTGAACTCAACCCGCTCCACCGTGCTCTTGAACCCCACCGCCGGCGCCTCCAGCGCGATCACCGCGTTCAGCACGACAGCTTCGCCGTTATGTCTGAGACTCGCAGCCTCGAGCGAGGCTCGCACCTCGCGCGTCCACCCCACGTACTCGAGGTACCGACGCTCGGTTGCCACGAGAAGGACGATGGCCGCGATGGACGCGACGGCGAGGGTCGTCCAGGCCCGCAGTTCGTGACTCCTCCTGGTAGACAACACCGCCCCTCACCTCGCACTCGTAGACCTGCGGCTCGCGTATCCTGCGCTTGGGAAGCGAGCCGACCGCACGCCACACGCCCCGGTCATCGCAGCCGCAAGGCCGACCCGCCCCTCTCACTCGGCCGTTCATTGGCCAAATACCCAATGCCTACACGTCGTGGCAGGCAACAAAGTGACCCTTGGATATCTCCTTCAGAGCCGGATGATCCTGCTCGGCGCACGAGTCTTTCGCCACAGGACACCTCTCGTAGAATCGGCACCTGCGCGGCGGGTTTATGGGCTTGCTGATTCCCCCCTTGATGGTGGGGACAGGCCTCCTCACGGCCGGGTCCGGCACTGGAACAGCCGATATGAGAGCCTTGGTGTAAGGATGCAGCGGCTCCTTGATGATCTCTTCGGCCCCTGCCATCTCAACGATCTTGCCCAAGTACATCACGGCGATCCTGTCGCAGAGGTATCTTGCAACCGCGAGGTCGTGGGTTATATAGAGATAGCTGATCCCGAGATCCTCGCGAAGCTGCGCAAGGAGCTTCATGACGCCCGTGCGAATCGAGACATCCAGCATGGAGGTGGGCTCATCCGCTACGACGAAGGCAGGATCCATCACGAGCGCCCTCGCGATCGCGACACGCTGCCGTTGGCCGCCCGACAGCTCGTGAGGAAACCTGAAGAGAAAAGCTGACGGAGGCGAGATCCCGACCAAGCTCAGCATCTCAGCCACGCGCTCCTCTCGCTCCTCCAGGCTGCCCACGCCGTTGACGTTCAGGGGCTCGGCGACGATGTCGAATATGGTCATCCTCGGGTCCAGAGACTCGTACGGGTCTTGGAAGATCATCTGCACCTTCCTGCGGAACTCGCTAGACGCGGCTCCTTGCAGCTTCGAGACATCGGCACCCTCAACGATGATGCGCCCGGTGGTTGGAACCGTGAGGCGGGCGATCATCCGTCCCGTCGTCGTCTTTCCGCACCCCGATTCCCCGACCAGCCCAAGCACCTCGCGCCGTTTCACTTCGAAGCTTACATCATCGACGGCGTGAAGGAACAGCTTCCCTCGCTGGAATAAGCCTCTCGACACAGGATAGTGCTTCGATAGGTGCTCCACACGCAAGATAGTGTCGGTCGCCTCAGCCATTGCTGGAACTGCCAAGCTCCTCACCCCCATCCGTCCCCTTGCCCAGGCGCCCTCCGTCGGACCATCTGCCGTCGGCCTCGACTGGGTTGTGACACGCGCAGTAGTGCCCTGGATATACCTCTCGCCACACTGGGTCCGCCGCGGAGCACTCTGAAGTAGCCCGGTCGCACCGAGGGTGGAAGCGGCACCCGGGCGGAGGGTCGAGAAGGTTCGGCGGCTCCCCCGGGATCGTGGCGAGCTCGTGCTTCTCTCCGAGAATGCTGGGATAAGCCCTCATCAGGGAATAGGTGTACGGATGACGCGGACGCTTGAACACATCATCCGCTCGGCCGAGCTCGACGAGCTTGCCAGCGTACATCACGGCCACCACGTCGCTTACCTCAGCTATGACGGAGACGTCGTGAGAGATGTAGATCATGCTCATGTTGATTTTGCGCCTTATCTGGTCCATCTCTCGCAGGATCCTGTCCTGGACTATGACGTCCAGGGCAGTCGTTGGCTCGTCTGCGATGATCAGCTTGGGATTGCACGCGAGGGCCATGGCGATGACAGCTCTCTGCTTCATCCCGCCGCTGTATTCGTGCGGATAGTTGTGCATGCGTTCTTTCGGGATACCCACGAGCTCGAATAACGACGCAACCCTCGACCAGGCCTCTTCTTCGCTGGTCTCAGGCTCGTGCGTGACTATGGCCTCGACTATCTGATTCCCCACGCGGTACACAGGGTTGAGGGAGTTCATGGCGGCCTGGAACACCATGGCAACGCCTTTCCATCTCATCCTTCGGACTTCCTCGTCGGTCATCGAGTAGACATCGCGGCCTTCGAAGAGGATCCGGCCCCTGACTACTTTGGAATTGTACGGAAGGAGTTTCATTATAGACATGGCGATGGACGTCTTGCCGCACCCGGACTCTCCGACCAAGCCGAGGGCCTGCCCTTTGGCGAGGGACAATGTCACACCGTCTACCGCCTGCACCCAGCCGGCCTTCGTGCGGTAATGCATGGTGAAATCATCCAATTGAAGCAGGGGGTCCATTCTATCACCTCTTTCTCAGCCGCGGGTTCACGACTTCGTCGAGCCCTCTACCAACCATGTAGAACGCCGCGCAAAACAACGTGATCGCAAGCCCGGAAGGTAACCACAGCCACCAGTACCGGCCGAAGTCAAAGAGGTAGCCGGCGGTCTCGGCGGTGTGGATCATCATGCCCCAGCTCATGTCGATGTTCAAAACGCCGAAGAACGACAGGGTCGCTTCGCTCAGGATGGCTGACGTCACGTTGAACATCATGTACAGGAACGAAAGGGGGAGCACGTTGGGTATGATGTGCGCCCGGATTATGTGAAAGCTGCTCCCGCCGGCCACGCGGGCCGCGTCGATGTATGGTCTTACCTTCACGGACAGCGCTTGTGCTTTGAGGATGATGGTTATGCCTCCGAATCCTCCCAGAACGCCGAGGATCACGGCGAACGGGAAGAAGCTCAGACGCACCATTGAGCCCACGACCACGAGCAATGGTACGAATGGGAATAGCATCATTATGTCGGCAACTCTCATGAAGAACGTGTCAGTGAACCCGCCGTAGTATGCGGCCACAGTGCCGATGACGGTCCCAATCACTACTGTGATCGCCGCTGAAAGCACGCCCAGCAGGAACTCCCGACCTGTACTGAACATGAGCTGGGCCAGGATATCCCGGCCAATGGGATCTGTGCCGAGGAGGTGTGCCCTGGTCGGCGGGGAAGGATGAGCGAGCATCGGATCAAACCCGACCACAGGGTGGTAGATCATGGGGTCCCACACTGTGTTTATCATTATCGGCCACAGGGCGCCAAACACGCCGAATAGCACGATGAGGACCAACCCGAACATGCCGATGCGGCTTTCTCTGAATACGGCCCAGTTCTGCGAAAGCCCGCGCATGGTGAGCTTCCATCTGATCTTCCAGAGGGGTTCTCTGAGGGCCACGGTGTCCGCTTGGGGGCTCGGTGCAAACTGTCTCATCTTGCCTCACCTGCCTTGCCACACGTCAATCTAAGCCTCTGTCGCGGGCTGCCCCGTGTATGTGATGCGCGGGTCGAGAACCGCGTAGAGAATGTCCGCAACGAAGTGCGCTATCAACAGGAACACGCCGGTGAACGCGAGGGCTCCCGTAGCAAGCGGGTAGTCGTTCGCAAGCGCTGAATGGAACAACACCTGGCCCAGCCCCGGCCAAGAGAACATGGTCTCGGTGACAAGGCCCCCGCTCATCGAGCTCGCCAGGCTGAGGACGAGGCTTGTCACAGTGGGCAGCATCGCGGTTCGCGCGGCGTACCTGTCCCTCACAACGTTGTCGGGAAGACCCTTGGCGCGAGCGGCCATGACATAGTCCTCCTGCACCGTCTCAAGCATGGAGTCACGCATGAGGAGCATAGTGCCTGCGAAGCTGATGAGCGTGAGAGTGCATACGGGGAGCACCATGTGGTTAGCTATATCCCAGATATAGACCAGCACCCCTTGTCGCCACGCAACGAGGAGGGCCAACGCCACGAGCGCCGATCCCGAGAGCCAGGCCAACGTGACATTTCGGCGCGTCCGCTTGAGACCGCGCAGGAAGGCATAGAAGATGAGGAAAAGCCCTATTGCCACCACACCTCCCCCGAACACCATGTAGCCGAATACCGTGTTCACGGAGAATGGGGCGCCCTGCCATAGCTTGGGCTCTATGAACTGGTTGAGCGGCAGCAGCTTCAGAGTATAGGCAAAGACCCAAATGAGCACGAGCGCCAATAGAGGGTAGAACGCGGTCCAGAATGTTATCCCGACGACCGTCGCGGCATAGTCCACGACTCTGCCACGGCGCCAAGCGATGACCCGTCCCATCACGTAACCAACATAGAAAGAGAGCACGTTCGCGGTGAGGAAGAGCACGAAAGTCCGGGGCAGTCGCTCCATCAAGATGTCCCACACGGGCCGCGGGTATTGCGAGAACGATACCCCCAGCTCTCCCCGGAAGAAGTTCTTCAGGTAGGTTAGATACTGCATGAACACTCCCTGGTCGAGCCCGAGCTGTTTCTTAAGCTCCTCCCTAGCCGCCTGGGGGATTTTGGGATTTGCCAAGTACATCTGGGTGATGTCACCTGGCATGGCCTGGAGGAGGAAGTAGACCAGGGTGATGTATATCAGAAGCGTAAGGATGACCTGTCCGAGCCTGCTCAAAATGTATCGGCGCATCTCCATCCCTCGATCCTCGACAGATTTGCCCCTCTCAAGACCACGACGAGTTTGGCCTCCCTTTCAGCGCGCAGGCGCAAGCCTTGTTCCCTGTTGTTGGCCTTACCCTCCAGGGGACAGCGCGCCTGCAGTGCGCCTCGTCCGAATTCGCCGGGCACTCAGGCCGAATTCCCGGCACCCCTTCGTACAAGGACAGGCAACTCTTGCACGCTCAAGAGGAGACGCGAAAACTCACGGCGCCACAGCTAGACGCGGCCCTTCCGGCGAGGTCTCATAAACCGGAGCGGGCCTGGGGCACCCCAGGCCCGCTCGCGTGAAAGGCCGCGGTTCGACTCACGCCCGGGATGCGGCTTCCCGCCGTCAGTCGAGCATCTTGACCGAGCTCGTGAGCCCCCCGACGTACTGCAGGCCGCTCAGGACCTTCGTGTACGGGAACTGCAGACGGTCGGACCTATACGCCTCGAGCATCGGCGTGTCGAAGAGCACGATGTAAGGCAACTCATCGGCGAGGATCTCCTGGAGCTTGAACGCCTTCTCGCGGGCCTTCTCCATGTCGTCTTCCTTCACGAAGTCGTCCGCGAGCTTGTCGAACTCCGGATTGTTATAGCCCTCGGCGTTGAAGCCGCCGAGCCCTGCCTGTTCGCTGTGGAAGAAATACTTCATGTGGTCCGGATACAGGGTCAGGCTCCAGCCCATCATGAACGCGTCGAAGTCCTGCTCGTCGAAGACCTTCGAGCTGACCACGTTGAAGTCAGTGGGCACGGCTTCAATCGGGATGCCGACCTCTTTGAGCCACGATGCGATGTTCAAACCGAACGTGTAGCGGAGAGGATCGTACCCGGCGGTCATGATCATGAACTCGAATTCGGGCATCTTCTTGCCGTCCGGCATGATGAGCCCCTTACCGCGTTTCAGCACCTTGTCCTTCTCGACGTCCACCTCAGGCTCGACTTCCCACTTGAACCCGGCCTTCTTGAGGAGCTTCACGGCTTCCGCTATCTTCTGGGAGCGAGTGAGCCCCTTGCCCCACTGAGGAACGTCTTTGTTGTACCAGTACGCGTTTCCGGGCGGCACCACCGAGTACTGCGGGAACGCTATGCCCTGCAGCACCTTCTCGCAGATGTACTCACGGTCGATGAGCGTGGCGACCGCCTGACGGAACTCCTTGATGTTGAAGGGGTACTTCCGCAGGTTGAAAGCCATGAACCGGAAGCCGTTCACGCTGTTCTCAATGAGCTCGACGTTGGGCGCCTTCTTCAACTGCTCCTGGAAGCCGCGCTGCAGGCCCAGGGAGTTCAGCACGAAATCGACCTGGCCGCTGGTGAGCGAGAGCACAGCAGCGCTCTGGTTCTGGAATATCCTGTACAGCGTACCCGTAGCGTCGGGGCCGTCGGTCACCTTGAGCTGCACCTTGCCCTCGGGCTTGCCGCTCTGCCACTTGAACCCGGTCCTCGGGTTCTCGATGGTCACTACGCCGTTCTCGTAGAATGTGGTGACCTCACCTTTGCCACTGTACACAGGGTTAGGCACGTTCTGCCAGAACGCGCCCTTCTCCCAATGTCCGAACTTCCACGGACCGGCTGTGGGCTGGTTCTCGGGCTCGTGGGCAAAGAGCTCCTTGACGGGATCAGCCGCCTTCTTCGCCTTCTCGAACACGGGCTCCCAGTACTTCTTGTTAACGATGTAGTTTTGGAGGAGTCCGTACTGCCACTGGGACAACCCGGGTTTCTCCTTGAGGATGAACTTCACCGTGTAGTCGTCGACCTTCTCAACGCGCTCCAGAACGGTCGGGTCCACGATGCTGGGCCAGTTCCCGCCCAGCTTGTTCGGATCCATTTCGAGCACAGCGTTGTAGCTGAACACGACGTCATCAGCGGTCAGCGGGGTATTGTCGCTCCACTTGATGTCTTTGCGCATCTTGACGATGGACGTGTAGTAGGTCTTTCCGCCGATGGTCTCCTGTTTCAGTGGGCTCGGCATGTCGGCCGCTGCGGCCGGCACGAACGCCCAGGTGGGAGCGGCGTTCCCGTAAAGGGACGTGTAGTACTGGCTGTTCGAAACGAACGTGTTCCACACGGTCGAACTCGGGCCCAGGGACGAGTACAAGTTGATAGTGGTGGGATCAGCGAAGATCGCCATCTCGTACAGCTTCCCCTGAGCCGCGAACCCAGTCGAAGCAACTCCCGCAACAAGGAACACGAAAAGCAACCCGGCAAGGATTCCTCTCCACAATCTTCTCATCGAAGCCTAGCCTCCTTCTTGCCTTCCCAAAGTTGTTCTCCGGAACCCTTTTGCTCCCAACCCATCCAGGAGCCCAAGGCAGACTTGCAGGCGTTGCTCTGGTGCCTGCCCACCACCTCCTCTCAACCTCAGTCGATAACTCGACGTCACATCATTGCAGACCACCGACGTAGGCCATCGACGGACCGCACGTCATACCATGGGGTGACGGCAACGCGACGCAGCCGATGACCTCCCGTACGATTATTCGCCTCGACCATGTGGATTCCTTCCGGATCAGGGCAAAGTTGCCGGGCCAGGCTCACCGGTTGTGCGACTCCGCCTCCCACTCTCCCCCAGCGGTCCTCTGTGGCACGATCGCCTCACCGCGGTACGAGCGTGGGTTGTAGTTCCACGCGATTTGGAGTTTTCCTTCTAATCACGCTGGCATCAATGCGGATTTCGCATCGTGACCCACAAACTACCATGGCCATCGTGCCTCGAGCGTCCTATAATGAAGCGGTGAAACACAGGGAAAGGAGGATGGCCATGAGAAACCGCGTCTACCGCGCCCTCGGCCTTGTTATCGCAATAGCTTTTCTGGGCGCCGGGTCGCTGCTCTATTGGGGCGGGTCGACGCGCCACGACATCCCGGCCGGGAACGGTATGGGTAGAGAAGCAGGCTCGTCCGAGGCGCGACCAGACTACACGCCACTCAAGGCCGAGCTCGAGGCTTATATAAAGTCGCAGCCCGCCACATACGGCGTGTATTTCCGCGACCTCAAAACTGGGATGGGCTTCGGAATCAATGAATACGAGCCCATCACCGCGGCAAGCACCGTGAAAGTCCCCGCTGTGCTCTACCTGAACCGTCTCGTTGCGGAGGGCAAGGCGAGCTGGGACGACCGCGTCGTGTACAACAGCGCCACGGACTACCAGGATGGGGCCGGGATACTCCAGTTCGCGGCGAGAGACGGGGATAGTTACTCCCTTCGGACATTGGCGAACCTGGCTATCACGATAAGCGATAACGTGGCCTACCGGATGCTCGTCCGGCACCTCGGAAAGGACAATATCGCGGAGTTCATGCGGGAACTCGGCGGGGAGATGGTGTTCCCGGGCGGTCAGAATATAACGTGTGCCAAGGACATGGCAGCGTACATCCAAGGCGTGCTCGACTTCGACCGGTCTCATCCGGACCTCGGCTCACGCCTCCTGGACGACATGGCGCACCCCATCTACCACGTCGGCTTGCCGGGAAAGCTCCCGCCGCAGGTGACGGTGGCGCACAAAGAGGGTGACATTTCCGGCGTAGCCAACGATGTGGGCATCGTGTTCGCTAATAGACCGTACATCCTCGTGGTGCTCTCGAAGGATGTTCCCGACATCGATCAGGGCTTCGCCACGATCGCTGAGATCTCGCGGATCGTGTACGACTACCAGAACAGCGTGGCCGCTTGACATCGGCCCGAGCCGAGACACGCGGCCACAAGGCGGTTCAGTCAGTACGAGGACAAGAGATCCTTTCGGACGCGACGGCAGGTAACGCTCACAGCGTTGCCCCGTCGCTCCACACGTCCCTCGACGACGAGGATCGGGCTTGTGAACATCGCGCCTCCACAGCGCCTATACACGCCTTCGAACACGGTTACGTCTATGAGGCCTGTTTCGTCTTCGAGCGAGAAAAAAACCACGACCCTCCCGCTTCGGGTTGGGGGACGATGCGGCCTGACCACCACTCCAGCAACTCGTACGCTCGCGCCGGAATCCATCTTCTTCGCAGCGGCGGCCGTGAGCACCCCCTTTTTCGCCAGGCTATCCCGATAAAACTCCATTGGGTGCCTTGTAGGATGAAGGCCCAGTATGTAGAACTCGTGCTTGAATTTCTCGACCTCGGAAAAGTCAGGTATGTCCCAGAGCTCGCACAAAGAGCGGCCGCTTTGGGCACGCTGGTTCCGCACCCAGGCATCTGATGTACGACGGACGCCAAAACAATCACTGGCATCAGCATCGCCGTGAGCGCCGGCTATGGCGCTGTCAGTGCCATCAGTTGCGATATCTGAAAGGCCACAGTCTTCGAGGTTCAGGACACTGTCACCGATTCCTCCCGACCCCTGCAAGAGCCGGGAGATCCCCCAAAGCACAGCCCTGCGGTTAGGGCACAGGGAATCGAATGCGCCGCAGAGGACCAGGTTTTCGAGGAGGTCTCGGTCTAGTGGCACCCGCGCGAAGAAATCCTCAACGGAGGAATACCCCCGCAGTCCCCTGCGTGCAATTATCCTTGCTGCCGTCTCCTCGCTCATACCCCGTACTCTGAGAAGCCCCACGCGTATTGCGCCGTCCTCGATCGTGAACCTCTCGGCGCTCTTGTTTATGTCAACCGGCAAGATCCTGATCCCGCGTCGCCTGGCTTCCACACATATGGTGTTCGGCGGGTAAAAGCCCATGGGCTGATTGTTTAGGACGGCCGTGTAGAATTCCACAGGAAAATGGCGCAACAGGTACGACGTCTTGTAGGCTGTATCCGCAAAAGCCGCCGCGTGAGCTTCACAGAAGCCATAACCGGCGTAGGCAACTATGTATGACAGCACAGTCTCGGCGACTTCTCGGGAGGTCCCATGTTCCATCGCCTTTTTCACGAATTCCCTTCCTATCTCATCCATTTCCGCTCTAGAGCGGTAATGGGTCATCACCTTTCGCAAGCGATCGGATTCTCCCGGTGTAAAACCGGCTATGGCCGTCGCGATCTCGATCACCTGCTCCTGGTAGAGCACCACGCCATACGTCTTCTTAAGAATCTTCTCAAGGCCGGGATGGGCGTAGGTCACCTCCTCAAGCCCTCGCCTCCTCGCCACGAACGGCTCCACCATATTCCCCTGCACGGGACCGGGCCGGATGAGCGCCACGCTTGCCACGATATCCTCGATGGTGCTCGCGCCAAGGCGCCCTTGGAGGGCTCGCTGCGCGGGGCTTTCCAGCTGGAAAGCGCCTATGGTTTCTCCTGCGTTCAGCATCTCGTATGTGGCACTATCCTCGAGGGGGATGCGTTGGTAGTCGACGCCACTCAGGCTCACGGAGTCCTCCACCGCCGCGAGCATGCGAAGAGATAGAAGATCGAGCTTAATCAAGCCGATCTCCTCTACGTCGTCCTTGTCAAACTGGGTGATGACCACGCCGCGCGCTGCCATTTGCAGCGGGGTCAGTCTCACGAGGGGCACGCGGCTTGCCACCACCCCGCCCAGATGGGTCCCGATGTGACGGGGCACACCTGCCAGTGCCTCGCATATTTCGAACAAACAAGAGTACTTCTCGACTGGGATACCGCTTCCACGAAGCTCAGGGTACTTCTCGAGAGCCGACCTGATCTCATCCGCGCATATGTAAGGGAGGCGCTTGGCCAGCATGTCTATGTCTTCCGGGGGAAACCCCATGGCCTTCCCTACATCGCGCACGGCAGACCTAGCCTGAAACGTATTAAAGGTGCACACCGTGGCCACGCGCTCGGGACCGTATTTGCGTTGGAGATAGTGCCGCACCTCATCTCGTCTCCTGGCATCGAAATCGATGTCGATGTCAGGCTTCTGCGCCCGCTCGAGACTGAGGAATCTCTCAAAAAGAAGGCCTCGGGAGATCGGATCCACGCTCGTTATGAAGAGGCAATACGCCACGGCAGAGTCCGCGGCCGAACCCCTGCCCGAGAACCTGATCCCTTCTTGTCGCGCGAAGTTCACCACATCCCATACCATGAGGAAATAGTCCTCGTATCCAAGGGTACATATGATCTCGAGCTCATGGTCGAGCCTGGACTTTACCGCAGGGTTGATGATGCCGTAGCGCGACGAGGCTCCCTCGTATACAAGGTGCCGAAGATACTCGGCGGACGTCCCCGCTCCTCGTGGAGGGGCGAAATCCGGGAAGAGCTTCTGGTCTAGCAAAAGCCCGGGTGAACACCTATCGGCAACCTCTGCGGCGGTCGCTATCGCATCCGGATAGCGATGAAAGAGGGCGATCATTTCGTCAACGGATTTCAAGTAGTTCTCGGCGTTGAGCTTTCGTTCGGGATGAACGTCGTCGAGGCGCGTCAGCGTGCGGATACAGGTGAGGACATCGTGGACCGCAAACTCAGATTTCTTGCAGTAGTGGACATCATTGGTCGCCACAACCCTGACCCCCACCCTGTCGGCAAGCTCGACAAGACGTGAGATGAGCTGGTCGCTTCCCGGGAGAGCGAGGTTCTGAAGTTCGATGTAGAATCCAGGTCGCCCGAAAATCCCCGCGAGACGCCTAGTGAGTTCAAGGGCCTGGCTGTATTTGCCCGTGCGAACGAGGACTGGGATGGCCCCCCGCGCAAGGCACCCGGAAAGCGCTATGATCCCTTTATGATGCTCTTCAAGCAAAGACAGGGACGCCCTTGGTGCGAGGCGTCGTTTTGTGAACTCCGTCACGGCCCGCTCCCCAGATAACGGCGTCATGCCGTCGCCCACGAGGGCCCTTTCCCAATCTCTCGACATATGAGCCTCGGTAAGGATCGCACAGATGTTGGAGTAGCCCTCGGGATCTTCTGCCAGGAGCACCAGGTGACTCCCATCCTCGAGCGTGACCTCGGCGCCATGGATTGGTTTTATCCCATGCCGCTGCGCAGCTCGGGTTAGCCTTGCCGCCGCACAAAGATTATCGTGGTCTGTTATGGCAACGGCCTCCATGCCGAGCTCCGCCGCGTTTTTCACTATAGACTCGACGCTCGATGCGCCATCGAGGAATGAAAAATGCGAATGCACGTGGAGATGCACGAACTTCCCCATGGCGATCCAGGCTCCATCAGCAGACTGTATCTGAGATCATGTCGTCCTAGGATTTCGCCATCGTTTATAGAAAGCAACGACGACGTTACGTAAACGGGGTAGAGCTATCTCAAACGGCCTTTTCAGGGAAACAGCATGCTGAAGTTGAAGTCAAAACGATCTCCAAGCGCACCGTAAGCGCACTCTGCGTGCATGCCATCCAAGCCGAACACAGTTTCTGGGCTCGGGCTTGGGTATCTATAGGCGACCCTGGGCGGAACTCAGACATCGAAGAACAACACGGGCTCATGACGATCGCTCATGGCCGCTCATGGCGATCTGCTTAGTCGAATATCTTCGTGAGCCGCCAGGCGTCGCCGTGCCCATCGCAGCAGAGCTCGTATAGTCCGTGATTATCTGTGAGCACGGTGAAAACATGCCTTTCCCCTTCCCCCCGCCACCATTCGCCCGTCTCACACCACTCGTCAACGATGGAGATCACTCTAAGCCATTTCTGGTTCCAGTAGAATCTCTCCGGACGTCGGTCTCTTCGCATCACTACCTGAAGCGACCTGTTTACCCTCCTCATAGTGCAAACAAGCCTCCCAGGCCGCCAGAAGCCTATCTCTTCTGTCGCATTCAAGCAGGCTCGCCGGGAAAAGACTCTTCGCCCCGAACTTCTCTCTCACCCGAGTCATTACCGCTTCAACGACTTGATCACGATCAACAGCTGTATGTGGCTCGAACATGCTCACCCGTAACGTCGTTGTCGTGGGCTCGAGATCAGCCGCTATGAGAGATAGCGCCCTCACGGAACGGAGCGGCCCATGTTGCGATCGCAATCGTGCCGCCTCGTCGGGCGCTGCCAGCACCGCTCGTAGGAGCCCTCTGCATATTTCCAGGCAGCTACCGTAGAACCTGGAAGGCCTCGAAAGGCGTTGCTCGTAAACCATCTGGCCCATCTGGCCCGCGCTACCTTTGCCGCTGAGCTCTAGTAAGATGCGCCACCGGCGGGCTATCGCGCCATAGGCGTTCAGCCTTTGTTCGATGAAGGCGGCACCCATCTCGACCACGTGTTCCAAAATGGACCTATCAGACACTTCGTCCTCGAAAACCTTTCTGAAGGTTACCGTCTCTTTTGGATAAACGGGGATCACCTTCGACCGATCTATGCCAAGGCAGAGCTCGTAAACGACGTGCCCTGGCTCACCCAACACTTCAATTAGAGCCGATCTTCCCATCGCCAGCACATCGCAGACCCGCCACATGCCGAGGCGCCGGAGCCGCTCGATCACACCCTCATCAAGGGGCCAAAGCACGCCCACGGGCATAGGGGCGAGGAATTCTTTCTCCTTCCCGATAACGATCAACGCGTTCCTAGGCCCTCGTGCCGAATTGGGCGTCAACCGCCCGGCTTGGCCTTCTCCTTCAAGATGAGGATAGGATCCTGGCCGGCGAGGGCAAGGACTTCCAAGCGTTTTGCCATATATGACCCTCCTCGACTCCTCAAGCACCCCTGAAGCCACCCGCGCCACTAGTTTACAACGCGCCACCCCAAACGCTGGGCAGCTGTTAACGACCGCCCTTATGCTTTGGGATAATCTTTCGATCGCATCCAGCACATCGGCACATCCCGAAAGGTCGATAAAGGCCTCATGCTGGGCCAAAGGCTCGACGGCCAAGCTATGGCGTGCGCATGCCTCCCACACACTGCTGGCAAGGCTATCGTATCTTTCAGGGACATAATTCACCTCGACGGCCTCCGGGCACATGAGCCGCACCACGGAAAGAGACATTCCAAGCTTCACGCCCTTTCTTCTTGCCCCAGGCGATATATCCATGACTTTCTTATCTTCCCCAACTATCACCACGGGCACCTCCTTCGGGCGTGAGTTCAACATGGCCTCAGCCTTCGCATAGAAACCAGGCACCCAGACGTGGGCTACCACCGTCGACGCGGGTCTCATCTTCACAGCTCCTCAAAGACATCAAGTACTTATGACGAACGTGTGTTCGCATTAATAGTATATTGGGTCGCTACCCTTCCTGTCAAGACAAATCCTGCCATATCCCCTTGGTACAGAAGGAATTCATACCGATGTGTCCAACAACTAAGTGGCGACAACGCCAACGACGCAAGACACAAAACGACCCACGCGCACACCTCAGGGGCCACAAGGGTTACACTGAAGTCCATGCGAAAGGGGGAAAGAGCCTTTGTCAAAGCGCCGTGCTGGCGGATAGATTCCGCCGTCGGCAGCCCTCACTCCAAAGCTTCCCTGCGGAAACTCCAGAACAAGGAGGTATGATGGTGAACCTGTTTGACGCGATGAGGAAACACGGCTACGAGCAGGTCCTCTTCTGCAGCGACGCATCGGCCGGCTTGCGGGCGATAATCGTCATCCACGACACCACTCTCGGCCCGGCCTTGGGTGGCACACGCATGTGGCCGTACAACACCGAAGAGGAGGCGATCGTCGACGCGCTCCGCCTTGCTCGCGGGATGACTTACAAGAACGCTGCAGCGGGCTTGAATTTCGGTGGCGGCAAGGCCGTCATCATAGGCGACCCGAGAAGGGACAAGTCCGAGGAGCTTTTCAGGGCATTCGGTCGGTTCGTGGACACTCTCGGCGGCAGGTTTATCACAGGCGAGGATGTCGGCATCACGGTGGACGATGTTGAGACCATTAGATGCGAGACCAGGTGGGTCGGCGGTTCTTCCAGCGCGTCCGGAGGAAGCGGCGACCCCGGTCCGGTGACCGCGTACGGCGTCTGGCGAGGTCTTGCTGCCTGTGCCAAGATCGTTTTCGGCAGCGACTCGCTCAGAGGTCTCACCGTGGCCATCCAAGGGGTAGGAAGCGTGGGCTATCACCTAGGTAAACACCTTCGCGACGATGGCGCAAGGCTCATCGTAACAGATATATTCCCTGACAAGGTCGAAAGGGCCGTACGTGATCTCGGGGCGCAGGCTGTGGAGCCCGACGCCATATTCGACGTCGAGTGCGATATCTTCGCCCCGTGTGCACTCGGCGCCGTCCTGAACGACGAGACCATCCCCAGGCTCAAATGCAAGATCGTCGGAGGCTCCGCCAACAACCAACTGCAAGAGGATCGTCACGGCGACGCGCTGCAAGACATGGGAATCCTCTATGCTCCTGACTACATCATTAACGCTGGTGGCGTGATCAACGTCGCGGACGGGCTGTTCGGGTACAACCGAGAGCGGGCTCTGCGCAAAGCCGCCGGCATCTACGACACGATGCTCAAGGTAGTCGAGATATCGCGGCGCGACGGCATCCCAACATACAAGGCTGCCGACAGGCTTGCCGAGGAACGCATCGCCGCTGTGGGAAGGATCACGCGGCACATCAGGCCCGGCCGTGCTTGGGGAATCGGCGAGTGACACGGCATCCGCCGGCATCTGCCGAGCCGGCGTGCCGCAGGTGGTGCAGGTCGTGATCGACCTCCGCCCCGTGCCGCGCCGTCGCCGACTGACAGCCGCCCGCCTTTTCCCGACACGCGTTCATTAAGCGGGACCCAGCCGATTGAGCGCCAGTTCCTTGAAGCTCACCAGCCGCACCCAGACGGTTAGCTGCAAACACGGAAAGATGAGGGCCTGCCGGCCGCCGCCGGGACCAAGGCGCCCCGGCAGGCCACGACTCGCGTCACGATTCGTTCCCGTCTCTCAGCGCGCCCCGTCGCCCTGCTTTGCGCAGGAGGCGCTCTCGGCCCTCGCCCTCACCGTTTTCTTGGCGAGGTACACAACGGCCGGGATGAAAACGAGCTGCAGCACGATCCCCGGAAGACTCCCTACGATCCCAGCTGTCAAAGGGTAAAGCACCGGCACGCGTTCGAACCCGAAGAGGGGCAGGAGGTATGCAGAAAGCACGCCGTAAACGAGACGCCCGCCGACCATGGCGCCTACGAGAGCCACTATCACGTTTTGCTTCAGAACCTTGTACAGCAACCCACTGAGGAAGCCGTACACGGCCAGCTCCACCATCATGGTCTGGGCCATCGGTGGCATCAAGGGAGGCATGCCGGTCAACAAAGCAGAAAGAATGGGCGTAATGAATCCGACGACCGCACCAACGAGAGGACCCGTGAGAAAGCCAGCTAGAAGCACCGGAATGTGCATGGGAAGAAAGACCTTGCCAGCTCCGACAGCGTGGAAGAATATCGGAAACACTATCCCCAGCGCAACGAAGACGGCTCCGTAGGCAAGTCCTCGCACCATGTCGTTTCTCATGGTCATCTAGTCCTCCCCTCGTCTGGTTTTTCGGGCCTCGAGAATCAGCGGGCCACGATCGTGAACTCATCAAGAGACCGACTGATAGCAAGTGAGCGCTTCTCTTTCGCCAGAAGCGCTCATTTTGGACCAGGCAAGCAACCAGATCTGTAAGCCGAATTCTGTCGAGGGTGGTCATCTGTCTTGGACTCGGGTCGCCCCGAGCCTCGTGCGACCGTACCCGAGGGGAAGGCGGGCCACCTTATATCCCTCCTATTTGGTCTTGCTCCGGGTGGGGTTTGCCTAGCCGACCGGTCGCCCGGCCGCTGGTGCGCTCTTACCGCACCGTTTCACCCTTGCTTGCGCGCCGCCGGAAGCTCATGCCTCCTGGGCACGGAAGCGGTCTAATCTCTGTTGCACTTTCCTTAGGGTCGCCCCCACTGGGGATTACCCAGCACCCTGCCCTGTGGAGTTCGGACTTTCCTCAGGCGCGTCGCGCCTCACAGGCCGCGCGCCCGCGACCACCCGATCTGCTTGCTCTCGACATGATGCGCATGATCGCCCGCCCAAGAGAACGGGGATCTTGCTTTTTGGTCATTGTCCTGTCTTCTCGCGAGGCCGCGCGGTGAGCGGCGCAAATGTACTCGCATGCCGGCCTCGCTGAACGTCATAATAGCACGTGCCGGCCCACATGTCAAATCTGCAAAGCCCGCAGACCTGCCCCGCTCGGTCCCCCGACCTCGCGTCCGCCGTCCGCCCTCACCGGAACCGCCTCGGACATCCAATGCACAGCTCTCAAGTCTCTGGCCGCGCCGCACGAACGCCGGCGCGCGCGCCTGGACTCACCTTCGACTTCGACCCCGCACCACGCTATGGCCGCGGTCCTTCCAGCTCCTCCGCCCGCGTTACCGACGCGGCGTCGATACCCATGTTTGCAAGCTCGTCGGCTCGCGCATTCATGGCCCGCCTCACGTGCCTCACCGGACACGCGTCGAACCCCCTGCGAAGCGCCTGCACCCTCGCGATGAGAGGCCGTAATCGGTCGGACCGCACGGCGTACTCACCGCAGAGCTGTCTAGCCACAAGCTCGCTGTCAACGTAAACGCGCACCCTCCGCGCCCCGAGGCTCCGTGCCTTCTCAAGCGCCTCCGCAAGAGCGAGATACTCTGCCTCGTTGTTGGTAGCAATGCCGATCCCCCGACTTATCTCGGCAACGACTCGTTCGGTCTCGTCGAGGATAACCGCCCCGATGCCCGCGGGGCCTGGATTTCCCCGGGACGCGCCGTCGGTGTATATCACGAGCTCACCAGCTACACTAGTCTCTGTCCCCGAATGATCGCCCACTATGCTCCCCCTAATGACAGGACGTGTTAGTCCCTGCCCCACTCCTAGTACTTGCCCACTTACCGCTGTTGCGTTCTGGGATGGCGCTCCGAACGAGGCGCCCTGACGGGAATCATTTCCGCGGCCACGGCTCACTCAATCCAGCACAGGATCCTGCCGCAGCTTTCGCACTTCACGACTTGGTCGTTGGGCCTACATCGCGCCACGATGAACGTTGGCAGGACCACATGGCATCCGCCGCAGATCCCATCCTTGACCGGGACTACCGCCAGGCCCCCCTTGTCCTTCGTGAGCTGCTCATACCTGGCGAGGATGCTCGGTGATATCCTGGCGGCCAGGGACTCACGCCGCCCGCACGCATCGGATATCTCCGCCTCGATCTCCGACACCTTGGCAGCGCAGGCATTGTTCAATACGTCCAGCTTCGATGCGGTCTCTGCGACCTCACGGCTCAGGCTCTCCACCTTGGACTCGAGGGTCTCGACCTCCTCCATGTGGGCGATAATGCGGTCCTCCAGCTGAGCCTTGCTTCCTTCCAGCATCCTGAGTTTGCCCTGCATCCCCTCGATCTCCCTGGGATTCGTGACTGCGCCCCCATAGAGCTTTCCGGAGATGGACTCAATCGCCTGTATCGTTTCCCTGAGGTTCCACTCGGCCTCTTTCTGCTCCTTACGAATACGCGCAAGCCTCGCGTTCACGTCGGAGAGGCTTGCGCGCAACGTCTCTAGAGCCGCCTCAAGGTTTTCGATCTCCTTCCGGACAGGCAACTCTACAAGCGCCTTTTCCAGCTGCCGTATCTGCATGTCCAGGTGCTGGAGCTCAAGGAGCAACTGTATCTCGGTCATTGACATTATTCCCTTCGCGTTATCATGCAAACCCTGAAGGGAGCGACATCATGCGCGGCGGCACACTAGCTTCTTATCGCCCCCAGCAGGTCCTTATACGTTTCAATGTCCATGCCCACCTCGGTGCGCTTGGCCTGCACGTCCGTGCCGTTCTTCTGCGCGCACTCGACGCATCTCTTCGTCGTCGGCAGAATCTCGAGCCTTGCCTTTGGGATGACCTTGCCGCATATCTCGCACTTCACGACCATCCTTCTGGGCCCCTTTCTCCTCCGGTCTGCCGTTCCCACTTGGCCTCAAGACCCCGATGCCGGAGCATTTCTGCCAGCGAACAAGGCCCCGGCAGGCGCGGGCTTTGCTTTTCCAGTACTATAGTTATTTCTACAACAGCCTTTCAGTTCCTGCACGACGGCCAAGGGCCCACAAGGTTCCAGTCAGTGCGTGGCGGTCACGGGGGCCCCCGCCCTCTCATCTTCCTGGGACGCCGTCATCGTGCTCCACACGCGGCTGGAACGGTCCGCGCAGGCTCTCATGTCCTCGCCGCATCGCGGCATCGCGGCACGCGAGTGCTAGCGCCACCGCGAGATGTGGAAAGCGGGCGAACATCGCCCGCTTTGAAATCCTGGTGGGCCCACCTGGGTTCGAACCAGGGACCGACCGGTTATGAGCCGGTTGCTCTACCGCTGAGCTATAGGCCCGAATTCTGGCTCCCTGGGCAGGACTCGAACCTGCAACCTACCGGTTAACAGCCGGCCGCTCTGCCATTGAGCTACCAGGGAACAAAACTTCACTTACACCAGCAATTATACACAAGCGACCCCGGTCGGTCAAGAGGCCAGCGTCGCGAAATCCGCACGCTGCCTCCATCCCGCTCCGGGGTTTACTCAAGGTAATCCTTGAGCTTCTTGCTTCGGCTCGGATGCCTCAGCTTCCTCAGGGCCTTTGCCTCGATCTGTCGGATCCTCTCACGGGTCACGCCGAAAACCTGTCCGACCTCCTCCAGGGTGCGCGACCGGCCGTCGTCGAGGCCGAAACGCAGTCGAAGCACCTTCTCCTCCCTCGGAGACAGCGTGTCGAGCACATCCTCAAGCTGCTCTTTGAGAAGATGGAAGGAGACCGCATCCGCGGGGGCCATCACATCCTCGTCCTCGATGAAATCCCCCAGATGGCTGTCCTCTTCCTCACCAATCGGCGTCTCGAGGGACACAGGCTCCTGCGCTACCTTCATGATCTCCCTAACCTTGTCCTCGCTCATGTCCATGGCCTTCGCCGTTTCCTCTATGGTCGGCTCCCGGCCGTACTCCTGTACGAGCTGCCTTTGCACTCTCACCAGCTTGTTGATGGTCTCCACCATGTGGACGGGAATCCGTATCGTCCTTGCTTGATCGGCTATGGCCCGCGTTATGGCCTGCCGAATCCACCAGGTCGCGTAGGTGCTGAACTTGTACCCTTTGCGATAATCGAATTTCTCGACAGCCTTCAAAAGGCCAAGGTTCCCTTCTTGTATGAGGTCGAGGAAAAGCATACCGCGACCGACGTAACGCTTGGCGATGCTGACCACAAGCCGGAGGTTTGCCTCGGCGAGCCTGCGCTTCGCCTGTTCGTCGCCCTTTTCGATCCGTTTAGCCAGCTCTACCTCCTCCTCGGCCGTGAGAAGAGGAACCCTGCCGATCTCCTTGAGGTACATCCTGACTGGGTCGTCCACGCTGATGCCCTCGGGAATGGAAAGGTCAAGGTCCACTTCCTCGTGAGGCACCGCGTCTCCGTCTGCCCCGTCCGGCCCCTCAGGGACAATGCCCTCTTCGGCTATGTCCGCCGCTTCTCCATCCCCGGGCTCCGGCAGGACGTCTATGCCCATCTGGCCGAGAGCCTCGTATATGTCGTCGATTTGTTCGGTAGAAAGCTCGACGTTCTGGAGCGCGTCCATTATCTCCCTGTATGTCAGCATGCCCTTTCTCTTGCCACGTTCGATAAGCTCTTTGAGCTCGGGCACGTCAGGCTGCCCAGGCTTCGTCATCGTCATCCCCCCTTTCCATCCCAGCCGCCGGATACGCCGCCGGTCGTGCCAGTTGAATCTCGATACAGCGGCCGCCGCCCAAGCACTGCGGCACGTTCGGACAAGGTCTCGCCCTCTAGCCGATCCCCGAGAAGGGCTGGAATTCCCTTGAAAGCCTCGCCCTCAGGCTTCCGAGCTCCGCGAGAAGCTCCCGCTCCCTCTCCGCACGCCCCACTCCACCGACGGAGGCAAGTTCGCGCTCGATCTCACGGATCCTCTCTCTGATGGCATGCTCGCGCAGCACATTGAGGCAATCGTCGGCAATTCTCGTCGCGTCGCCATGGTCGTCCCCGGCCTGTTCGAGGAACACACCCGCGGCATACCTGCGGGTCTCGTCATCCTCGAGCACAGCCATGACTCTCGATGGCTCAACGGCGGGTCGATCCTCATCTTCGCCCCCCAAATCGGCCGTCTGTTCCACCACCGCCCGCGCTATCCTCTGGTGCCTAGGGTCGTGGAAACCGTCGCTCCCGACCTCCGAGAGCACCGCGGCTTGGACCTTTCTGTTTTCGGCCATGAGCCTGAGAAGGACCTTCTCGGCTTCCAGGACTTTCATCATCTCGCCTGATCTGGCAATATCATCCTTTGACTTAGTATGCCTGCTTCCGGCGTTTCTATCCGCATCTCCCTCCAGAGTCTCGAGACCGAAAGACGCCCTCCCCGTTCCTCCGGACGCAGCGCCCGGGCCGGGTCTTCTCATACGAAGGCCTGAGGCCCTCGCGAGCGCCTCTACATCCTTGCCGAGGGCATCGGGGTCTATCCCCAACCAGGATGCAGCTTTGCGCGTGTACTCGCTGCGCTCGACGGCGCTTTTCACACTGGCAAGCACACGTGCGGCCTCCCGCGCGGCCCGCACTTTTCCCTCAGTCGTTCCATGGTCCGCGCTCGAGATGGCCACGTACAGCCTGTAATCTATGAGCGGCGTCGCGTCCGCGAGCACCTTCGCGAAGGCTGCGTCCCCGCCTCTTCTGAGCGTGGCGTCAGGGTCTTCCCCGGCGGGCAAGGTCGCCACCCGCACCTCGAGACCCGCCCCTGCCAGAATCTCCATGCCCCGCAGGGTTGCAGCCGCGCCCGCCGCGTCGGCGTCGTACGCGATCACCACGGCCGGCACATAGCGCCGGAGAGTCCTCGCCTGCTCCTCGGTGAGGGCCGTGCCAAGCGAGGCGACGACATGAGCGAAACCGTGCTGATGCGCAGTGATGGCGTCCATGTAGCCCTCCACAACAACGGCCGCAGACTCCCTACGCATCGCCTCTTTGGCGAGGTGAAGCGCGTACAAGTTTCTTCCTTTCTTGAACAACACGGTCTCCGGAGAATTCAGGTACTTGGGAGCGGAATCGTCGATGACTCGTCCCCCAAAACCTATCACTTTCCCCGACGGGTCGCTTATCGGGAACATCAGCCTTGCCCTGAACCTGTCGTAACAGCTGCCGGGCTCCTTCCCTGGGATGACCAGCCCGGCGTCGAGAAGGACCTCTCTCGCGATCTTCTTCCTGGTGAGAGCCCTCAAGAGAGCATCCCAAGATGGCGGGGCAAACCCAAGCCTGAACCTCTTTACGGTCTCCTCTGAAAGGCCGCGTTTTCTTAGATAGGCCCGCGCACTCTCGGCTTCTGGATTTCCCGCAAGCACCTCCTGGAAATACTCGCACGCGGCTTCGTTCGCCTCGTACACGGCCGCCCGCCGCTCCTGCGCTTCCCGGGCCTCCTTCGATGACGCCACGAGGGCGACGCCAGCCCTGTCAGCAAGGATCCTGACCGCTTCGGCGAAGTCCACATTCTCTGCTTTCATCACGAAACTGAAGACATCACCGCCCGCACCGCACCCGAAACAGTGGAAGAGCTGCTTCTCTGGAGAGACCACGAACGACGGCGTCTTTTCCGCGTGAAACGGGCACAAAGCCTTGTAAGTTTTACCAGCCTGCTTCAGCGCGACATATCCGGATATCACCTCAACAATATCGCTCTTCGCACGGACCTCGTTAAGAACGTCTTCGCTGTAACCGCGCATTGCGCCCGTTCTCCTTGCCACACCACAGATTAACGAGACACGTCTCTCGTAGTTCCTCTTTCGCCACTACAGGCGTTTTTCCTTTTTTGCCAGGCTTCACTCGCCGCAGAAAGGCATCTCGCTATTGCCTGGGCGTGCGGGCAGCGGCGCTCTCGTCATATGGCGTCGAAGTGGGCGAAGACTGTCACACAGGATTCGACGGATCTCGTCAGAATCCTGCCTTGGGGTCAAGATTTCGCACCCGAATTGACGCTCCACCAGACCACATGTTCGCATATCTGATAGTATATCATACTTGAAGCAGTATATGCCTGACAATTCAGTCCCGTGCGACAACCGCACGGCCCGCTGCAGATACCGATGCGGATGCAGATGCACATGCACATGCAACGACGCCCGTGCCTCGCGGCAATGCGGTAGCCAGAATCGCGAATGCCCCCGCGAGCATCTCGGCGCACGCTCTTCGCGCACGCGCTCGCGGGGGCACGATCCGCTGTTCACGACGTTCTTTCCGAGCACTCCCTGCCTACTGGGGCCGCGCCCTCTCCGCGGCGCCGGATCCGCTACCGCGCCGCAACGGCGTGTCGCAGGTCGCAGCCACCCTCATGTGGCGCCGGCCCCACCGCGCGAGGAGTTCCCGGCTACGCGGTGGTGTATTCCTCGGTTCGACCGGCCGCCCTGCCCTTGGCCTTGCGAGGATTCCTTATTTCAGCCTGGGCCGCCGCGAGCCTAGCGATGGGAACGCGGAACGGTGAGCAGCTCACATAGTCGAGGCCGACGTCGTGGCAGAACTCGACAGACGAAGGCTCTCCTCCGTGTTCTCCGCAGATGCCCACCTCAAGCTCGGGCCTGGTCCGCTTCCCCCGCTCGACGGCTATCTTGATTAGTTCGCCGACGCCCTTCCTGTCGAGGATCTCGAATGGGTTGTGCTCCAGCACGTTATGCTCGAGATAGTACGGCAGGAATTTGCCCTCGGCATCGTCCCGCGAGAAACCGAAGGTCGTCTGGGTGAGGTCGTTGGTGCCGAAGGAGAAGAACTGGGCTTCCTTAGCGATCTCATCAGCAGTGAGAGCGGCCCTCGGAAGCTCGATCATCGTGCCAACCATGTACTCGATCTTCACGCCGTGTTTCTCCATGGTCTCCTTGGCGACCCGGTCTACGACCTCGCGGGCTATCTCGATCTCCCTCACATGCCCTACAACGGGGATCATGACCTCTGGGTAGACCTTGTACCCTTCCTTGGTCAGCTGGCAAGCAGCCTCGAAAATGGCCCTCGCCTGCATCTCGTTGATCTCGGGATAGGTCACGCCGAGCCGGCATCCCCTGTGACCGAGCATGGGGTTGATTTCACGGAGCTTCTCGACGCGCGCGAGGAGCGCCTCCTTCTTCTTGAGCTCGTCCGGATCACCGCCCTGAAGCCTCATCTTCGTGACCTCCACGAGCAGCTGCTCATGGCTGGGCAGGAACTCATGGAGCGGCGGGTCGAGGAGCCGGATGATCACGGGATAGCCGGCCATGGCCTTAAGGATCCCGCGGAAGTCCTCCACCTGGAACGGCAGCAACTTGTCGAGCGCCGCACGCCTCGCCTCTGTGGTCTCAGCCAGGATCATTTCCTGCACCACTGGCACGCGCTCCTCACCGAAGAACATGTGCTCAGTTCGACACAGCCCGATGCCCTTCGCACCGAACTTGAGCGCCGCCTCGGCATCGTGGGGGGTATCGGCGTTAGCTCTCACGCCGAGGCTCTTTATCTCGTCAGCCCACTCCATGAGCGTCGCAAAGTCCCCGCCTATGGTCGGGTCCACCAGCGGCGCCTGGCCGAGAATGACCCTCCCGTTGGTGCCGTCGAGGGTTATGATATCGCCCTCTTTCACCACCACGTCCCCCACGCGGAAGAGCTTCTCCGCCTCGACAACGGTGATGGCCTCGCAACCCGTGACCGCAGGCGTCCCCATGCCACGCGCGACAACCGCCGCGTGGCTGGTCTTGCCGCCCCTGCTCGTCAGAATGCCCTGGGCAGCAGCCATGCCGTGGATGTCATCGGGCGACGTCTCCTTTCTGACCAGGATGACCTTCTCTCCTGCCGCGCCGCGCGACGCCGCATCGTCAGCGTTGAATACCACCGCGCCTACCGCGGCGCCCGGGGAGGCGGCCACCCCAGTCGCGATGACCTGCACCTTGGCCTTGGGATCGATCATCTTGTGCAGGAGCGTGTCGAGCTGCGCGGGCTCAACGCGCATGACGGCTTCTTCCTTCGTTATGAGGCCCTCCTTGACCATGTCCACGGCGATCTTGACGGCAGCTGCCGCCGTGCGCTTCCCGGCACGCGTCTGCAGCATGAAGAGCTTGCCTTCCTGGATCGTGAACTCCACGTCCTGCATGTCCCGGTAATGCCGCTCCAGCTTCTCGAAGATCCCGCAAAGCTGCTTGTAGACCTCCGGCATTTCCTTCTCGAGCTCGGCGATGGGTTTCGGGGTCCTAATGCCAGCCACCACGTCCTCGCCTTGCGCGTTCTTCAGATACTCGCCGTAGTACTTCTTTTCGCCGGTCGCGGGGTCCCTAGTGAAGGCAACCCCCGTCCCGGAGTTCTCGCCCATGTTCCCGAACACCATCGCCTGGACGTTAACGGCAGTGCCCCAGTTGCCTGGTATATTGTGGATCTTACGGTAGGTTATGGCGCGCGGGTTGTTCCAGGAACCGAACACGGCGTCGCGTGCCATTTCCAGTTGTTTCATGGGATCATCGGGGAAGTCGATCCCCTTTTTCTCGCGGATGCGTGCTTTGAAGGACTTCACCACATCCTTGAGGGCTGCCGCGTCGAGCTCGGTATCCAGACGCACCCCGAGCTCCTTCTTCTTCGCCTCGAGGATCTCTTCGAAGTCATCATGGGGCACGCCCAGGACCACGTTGCCGAACATCTGGACGAACCTGCGGTACGCGTCATAGGCAAAGCGCTCGTTCCCCGTGAGCTTGATGAGACCCTTGACTGTCTCGTCGTTGAGCCCCAGGTTGAGCACCGTGTCCATCATGCCAGGCATCGACACCCTGGCCCCCGACCTAACCGATACGAGGAGCGGCCGCTCAGGGTCGCCGAACTTGAGGCCCATCGCATCCTCGAGCTTCCTGAGGTTCTCCTGAACCTGCTCGGTGAGCTCAGGCGGGTACTGCTTGTCTTTCTCATAGTAAAACGAGCACACCTCGGTCGTGATGGTGAACCCGGGCGGGACAGGTATGCCAAGGTTCGTCATCTCGGATAAGCCCGCACCTTTGCCGCCAAGAAGGTTTCGCATGTCCTTGCCGCCCTCAGCCTTGCCATTGCCGAAAAAGTAGACGTACTTTTTGGCCATGAATGGTTCAACCTCCTTCGTTCGTGACTCTCGATCGTGTGGTATGGCACGAGCGCCGCCCTCCGGCTCGTCTCCCGCCAGGACTTGCACGACGGACGGGCCCGCAGATCGCATCATTCTACCTGCTCGTGGACCCCTCTGCGGCGTCAGCCTGGACGACCTTGGAGAGGTCAGCGATTCCTCGAGAAAGCCCTGCCACGCGTGCTAGCAGCGCCAACCTGTTCCTCCTGAGTGACTCGTCCTCCGCCATCACGAGAACCTCGCGGAAGAAATCGTCTATCGGACCAGCCAGCGCAGCCATGGCCGCGAGAGCACCTGTATAGTCGCCCTCTCGCACCCTGGCCTCGACCCTGTCTCGGGCGTCCAGGTACGCCGCGAAAAGCGCCCTTTCAGCCGGTTCACACAGAACGGACTCGCTCACCTCGCCGCGGTCGGCGGCCCCTGCGATCCGGGAGGCCCTTGTATAGCTCGTGACCGCCCGGCCGAACTCTTCAGTGCCGCTCGCAGACGCTAGGGCTTCTGCGCGGGCAAGCGCGTCCGGCACATCGTCGAAGCCGGCCCCAAGCGCAGCATCGACCAGGTCGTAGCGTATGCCGCGGTCAATGAGGCTTAGCCGCAGGCGTTGTCGCATGAAATCCAGGATCGCCTCGCTCACCTCCTCCGGCGGGAGCTTAAGAACGCCGGCTCTCTCAAACAGTGACGCGGACCGTAACGCAAGCCAGGATGCCGAGACCCGCACTTTCCGCTCCAGAAGGATGCTCACAACACCCGCAACCTGCCGCCTGAGGGCAAACGGATCTTCAGAGCCGGACGGCCGGATGCCGATGCCGAAGAACCCCGCCAGAGTGTCCATCTTGTCGGCGAGCGCCAGGGCTATCCCCGGCTTGCTCTCGGGGAGGTCATCTCCAGCGAATCTCGGAAGGTAATGCTCAAATATCGCGCGGGCCACGCCTTCCTCTTCTCCGCCCACCCGGGCGTACTCGGCCCCCATGATCCCTTGCAGCTCGGGAAACTCCTTAACCATGTGTGTCACAAGGTCGGCCTTGCACAGCCTCGCGGCCCGAGCGACCACAGCACGCGCATCCGAAGGGAGGCCAAGCCTGTCTGCGATATCGACCGCCAGCTCCTCAATGCGGCTGGTCTTGTCAAGCATGGTGCCCAGCTCTTCGTGAAAGACAACTCCCGCAAGGCCCCCAATGCATCTCTCAAGCGGAGCCTTTGTGTCTTCCTCATAGAAGAACTTGGCGTCCTCAAGCCTCGCGGCCAGCACCCGCTCGTTCCCCCTTCGCACCGCATCCAGCCGCGACGGGAGACCGTCGCGAACAGCAACGAAGGCGGGCATGAGCCTTCCGGCCCCGTCCTCAACCGGAAAGTAGCGCTGATGATCGCGCATGGGGGTGACGATGACCTCCCTGGGCAAGCGAAGCATGTCCGGGTCGAAGCGGCCCACGAACGGGACAGGATGCTCGGCGAGAAACGTGAGCTCCTCCAGCAGGCCCGGGTCTTCGACGACCCTCCCGCCCACGGCCTCCGCCGCCTCCCTGGCCCCCTTTGATATGACGTGCCGCCGCTCTCGGTGGTCCACCATACAATACGCTCTGCGCAGGACCTCGATATAGTCTTCGGCCTTCGCGACCTCCAGCACGCCCGTGGTTAAGAACCTGTGGCCGGAGGACAATCTGCCGGCTCTTATCCCGTCCACCTCAAATGGGACCACCTCGTCCCCGAAGAGCGCCAATATCCATCGGATCGGCCTTGCGAATCGAAACTCCCGGTCGCTCCATCTCATTGACTTCGGAAAGCTCAAGGTTGTCACGAGCCGAAGGAACGCCGACGCGAGCGCCTCTTTGGCCGGACGTCCAGGCTCTCGTGACACCGCGTACACGAATCTGCCCTTGGGCTCCTCCTTGACAATCAGGTCCTGCACTCGGACGCCTCGCGACCGCGCAAATCCCTCGGCGGCACGAGTGGGATTTCCGGCGGCGTCGAAAGCCACGTTGTACGCCGGTCCCTTGGTCTCACGGACCATGGGCGGCCCGATCGGCGCAACCCCCTCGACGTACAACACGAGCCTGCGCGGTGTGCCGAAAGCCCTCACGGTTCCGTGGGCAACACGTTCCTCTGAAAGGAGCCTTCCCCCTTCGCGCTCGATCTGCTCGAGCGCGTCAGGCATGAACCTCGCCGGGATCTCTTCGGTGCCTATCTCAAGCACGGCGTCCCTCACGGCGTCCCCAAGGTGGGACGTGCGAGGCGTCTGGCTCTCCATGCTCATCCGAATCACCCCCTCACTGCTCCTGCGCGCCCTGCGTCGCGCTCACCGCGCCCTTCGAGCCGCCCCGAAACGCCGTCATGAGCGGAAAACCAAGGCTTTCCCGCCTCCGGACGTATGCCTCAGCGCACGCCTTGGCGAGGGCTCTCACCCGCGCGATGAACGCCGTTCGCTCGCTCACCCCAAGGGCGCCGCGGGAGTCAAGAAGGTTGAAGATGTGGGAGCACTTGAGGACATAATCATACGCTGGGAGCACCACGCCCTCGTCGAGCCCGCGCTTGGCCTCAGCTTCATAGGTGTCGAAAAGAAGGTTAAGGGCACGCACATCCGCGAGCTCGAATCCGTATCTCGAGTGCTCCACCTCGAACTGGTGCTGGATCTCCCCGTAAGTGATGCCAGAAGTCCACACAAGGTCGAACACGTTGTCCACGTCCTGGAGGTACATGCAGAGCCGCTCGAGGCCGTAAGTGATCTCCGCCGAAACGGGACGTGTGTCAATGCCGCCCACCTGCTGGAAGTATGTAAACTGAGTGATCTCCATCCCGTCGAGCCACACTTCCCAGCCTGTCCCCCACGCGCCCAGGGTCGGAGCCTCCCAGTTGTCCTCCACGAACCTTATGTCGTGCTCCACCGGATCGATCCCGAGCGCGTCAGTGAGGCTGCCGAGGTACATGTCCACCACGTCTTCAGGAGACGGCTTTAGGATCACTTGGTACTGGTGATGCAAGAACACGCGGTTTGGATTCTCGCCGTACCTGGCGTCCGCAGGCCGCCTTGAAGGCTGCACGTAGGCCACCTTCCATGGTTCCGGCCCGAGGGCCCGCAGGAATGTGGCCGGGGCCATGGTACCCGCCCCGACCTCGACGTCATAGGGCTGCTGGATCACGCATCCCTGCGCCGACCAGTATTCTTCAAGCTTTCGGATCATCTCCTGGAATGTCACGTGTCCACCCCCACACTGCCGCCCGTCGCGGCCGGACGGCCATTCCAGAGGGCTCCTGGCTACCCGTCCCGGCGCGAACCCGCATAACTGCATTACGACGCACGGACGCGCGCCTGCTATCAGTGCCACCGCAGTGCATCGCCCATGACCCACTCAACCAGGTGACGCGTGACCGTCACCTCAATGAGCGAACCCACCATAAGGAGCGGAACCACTATCACGAGCAGCACCAAGAGCGTGTCAACCAGGATCGCCCGCACGCTGCGCCCCTCCCGCCGTCCCCGCTGGTACCCGAGGATATTGAACCCGAGCCTTATGCCCAGAGTGCCGCCGATGATATAGCCGGGTATCTCAAACAGCCCATGCGGCAGCACCCCGATGAGGATGAACGGGATGAGCCCGAACCCCTGACGCGTCACGTCCCCGGAAACCATCCCTATCAAGAGCCCATTGAGAAAGACCATGACCATCGGGAGGACTCCAAATACAACGCCACCTGCAACGAGAAGCCCCGCGGCCTTGAGGTTGTTCCAGAAAACCATGCCGGCCATGCCGCTCACGCTCATTGTCGACATAGCCTGGGCCATCGGCCCGAACTTCTGGTCAAGGAGCGTGGCTAACCATGAGGAGTCGACTGGGTGCCGGCGAAAGACCACGTATCCGAAGACCACGCCGGTAAGGAAGAGAACGCTTGTAAAGAATATGTAGCGCCTGCTTGCGCCAAGGATCTTCGGGACGCGCGTAAGAAGCCTCGGTGCCCGCAACGCGTTCCCCTCCCACAAAGAAACCTCCCGCCCTCGACGCAACATCCAGGGACGAGAGGTCGCTCCCGCGGTTCCACCCTGATTGGCCCATCGCGCACATACCCAAACGGGCAGGGCCCCGCAGCGATGAGCCCACTCCTCTAGAAGAACACCCCGGCTCTGAAGGCGCCATTCCCCGTGGCGGCGGTGCCGGCCTTCACCTTGGCTGGCTCTCCCCCGGCCGGCGCTGCGGGTAATCTTTCTTCGTCATCGCCGGACTGTGATCATTTTGTCCCCAATATACCAGAGATGCCCCGGCGTGTCAATCCTGACCTCGACAACTCGAGCCGGCGATCCGCACCCCATGCGAGGTCACTGCGCCTGCTCTTGCCCGTCTTCCGCGCGTCCGCCGGCGTCTTCGACCGAGATGGAGCACCCGGTCGCAAGCGCCGTCACCGCGCCCACCAGCGCGAGCTGAGGCGCTATCGCAGTTCCGATGACACCCGCGGTCACGGGGATCTCGACCATGGTTTTCCCGTCGCGTTCCACCTTTATCTTGGTCTCGTTGCCGCGACGTATCACGTATTTGATCTTGTCCAAGAGCTCCTGCCCTTTGTCCGCGAACTCAGCCCGACCGGCCTGTTTGTCTTCCTCGATCAAAACGAGGGCCTTCACCACGTCGCCCTCAGCTCTCTCAAGGTAGCCCACGGCGTCGCGGTATGAAAGCCCTGTCCGCTCTCGGATGATGTCCACTTTCTCGAGATCGATCTGCATACCTTGTCCCCCCGTTTTGGCGCCGCTAGATGAGGGCACGAAGGCGAGTGCCGCTTCCACCAACCTACTGGATGGTCGCAGCCTTGCGGCCCCCGTCCTGCGCGGCTTTCACCGCTGCAAGGAAGTCAAGCGACTGAAGTCTCCGATCCAGCCTGAAGTCGAGGTGCACCCTCATCGCCCTTTCTATCTCCGCCCTCATGCCGGGGCCAGCCCCGAGCCGCGAGACCTTATCCAGCTCAAGCACAAGCAGTCTCTTCATGACCTCGACCGCGCCCCGCGAGATCCTGACGCCTCCGGTGCCCAAACCGGAGTGCTTAAGGCAGTCTTGGCAAACCACACCGCCCGCATCGGGCGCAAACCCGACTTCGGCGCCAAGATCGCGCGTGCCGCACCGCGCACACGAGTCAAGAACGGGCTTGTACCCAAGGAGCGATGAGAGCTTCAACTCGAAAGCCCGCGTGAGCATCTCAGGGTCATTAGCCTCCGACAGCGCACGGAGGTACGCAGCCAAAAGACCGAAGACCGCCTCATTCCCGGCGTTATCCGTGCCTTCCCCGCCCTCCTCGACCATGGCATCAAGGAGCTCCGCGATATAACTCGCGAAAGCCAGCTTGATGAGATCCTCGTGCAGGCGTGGGAAAGACGTCTTCACCTCAACCTGGCTTATGCTGTCAAGAGACTTACCAGGAAACACCAGGAAGTCAGCATGAGCAAACATCTGCGTGCTGCTGACGAACCTGCTCCGGGGCCTCCTAGCGCCCCGGGCGACCGCCCGTACCTTACCCCTCGTGGGCGAGTAGAACGTGACGATCCTGTCCGCCTCTCCTAGGTTCCTGGTTCTGAGGACGATCCCCTCAGTCCTGTAGAGCGCCATGGCGCTACCTCCAGGGAATCACATCCCCATCGTGCATAGAGTTCCCGCGCTCTCCCCGGCATATGCGGCCCACGCTCCCGCACAAGGTTGCGTCACCCGCCTCCGGTATCGCATTTTCAGCAGCCACCCACCGGGTTGGTCGCGTTGCGCGGGCGGGCGGCGTCCCGGCCCGGGCTTTCGCGATACACCTTCCCGACGCTTTCGCGCTTCAACGCAGGAATCCCAGCGGCGAGCCCGGCCCTACTAACCGCTTGTCATCGTCATCTGCGAGAGAAAAGCGCCAGGAGAACCGTGAGCAACACGCTCAGCAAGATGCTCGTGGCAATCGGAAAGTAGAACGTGAAGTTCCCTCGTCGGATCAGGATGTCCCCGGGCAGCCTGCCTATGCCTGGAAGCTTATCGGCAAAGGTAAGGATCGCCCCGAAGACCAGCAGCAAACCTCCAAGCATCATGAGCATCTTTCCGAGCGAGCTCAGCCCGTCCAAGCACGATCACCCCGCCGTCCGCTGATTGGTCCGGCCCTATTATAGCACACTGGCGCGCCTAGCGGGCAACGCGTCCGTCTCCATCCGCCCGGCTCTGTAGATTGGCGCACGCCGACTCTGGGAAGACTTATGGGCGGCAACGAATATCCGGCCCCGGAAGGTGACGCGAATGGCCCCGGCCACTCCAGATCTCGTGGTGCTCGCACTCGTATCCCTCGCTCCCGGATTTCTTTGGGTCTGGTTTTTCTACCGCAAGGATCGGGCAGAACCCGAGCCGAAGGCACTTGTGGCCAAGGCATTTCTGTACGGCGTTCTGTCGGTTTTCCCGGCCGCCTTTCTCGAGGCGCCGTTCCGCAGAGTCATAACCGCGGGCGCCCAGGACCTTGCAGCTCTCCTCGTAGTCTCGGTGCTGGTGGTGGGCGTCGTCGAGGAAGTCTCGAAGTTCGTCGCAGTGAAGGTGGCGGCCTACGACAGCGCCCAGTTCAACGAGGTGATGGACGGGGTCGTGTACGCCGTGGCGGCGGGGCTCGGGTTCGCGGCCACCGAAAACCTCTTCTATGCCACAACTTATGGTCTTGCCGTCGGGATAGTGAGGGCTTTCATAACGGACCTCGCCCATGCCTCGTTCTCGGGGATAGTGGGATACTACCTCGGGCGGGCGAAGTTCGACGCCCCGCATGCGACCGCCCTCGTCGCCAGGGGCCTAGGTACCGCAATCACCTTACATGGAGGATACGATTTCCTCATAATGAGCGGGATAGTCCCACCAGCCTTCGGCGTCTTCATGGTCCTCGCGACCTACGCCTACCTCAGCCGGAAAATCGTTCAGGCGCGCAGGTTATCGCCGGTCCGACCCCCACAGACTGTGGCCGCCGCAGCCAGGCCCTCCCACGCCGACGCTCCCGGCGAGGCGCCCCCGGCAGACCGCATGAGGACGGAACCCCATGCCGGCGCCGCGACTCCGGCGCGCGCCCCCGGAATGGCGCCCGGCCAGCCCGGCCAGGAGGCGCTCGAGGGGTCCACGCCGGTGGAAACCTGCGAGGACGAACCGGGAGGCGAGGTCTCCGGACCGAGCGAGGCAGACGGCCGCGTCCCGTGAGTAGGCCTGCCGCGAGGCCTAGCTGCTAAGTATGGCGTCATGAGTTTTCGTCTCCTTTCTTGACGGCGCTAGGGTTGCCGGTGCTTGCACGACGCGGCGTAGAGAATTCGGCCGTCTCGCGCGCCGAATTCGAACGAGGCGCGCCGCAAGCGCGCCGTCCCCGGAGGGCAGCACCGGCAACCCTGGGCCGCCCCGCCGACAAGTAGCGCGGACTTTTGGCGACATACTTAGGTGTGCCTGCGGCGGGTCACCGAGTTATCGATCTCACCCACCGCCGGAGCGCGCATCGACAGGGCGCCCCGATGTGCTCCCTGCGAATCACGCGGAGCTCCCTGCTGATTCACTCAAGAGACGGGGCGTGGCGCGGTCGGTTGGTCCGGCTGCCGAGTGGCGCGAAAGCACGCGTGAGAAACGCCCACCCTGCGGTCGAAGACCCGGTGACAACAGGTTGGCCTCTGTGCTAAGATTGTCGTGACGGGAGGGGTGAGACGTGTCTGGACATTCCAAATGGGCTAACATCAAGCATAGAAAAGCAAAGGCTGATGCGGAGCGGGGAAAGATGTTCACCAAGGTCGCGCGGGAGATCTTGGTCGCCGCGCGCCAGGGGGGGCCTGACCCGGAGGCAAACTTCAGGCTGAGGATGGCCATCGAGCGGGCCAGGGGCGTCAACATGCCCAACGACAGCATAATGCGGGCCATAAAGAGGGGTGCGGGCGAGTCCGGAACCGAGACGTACGAGGAGATCGTTTACGAAGGGTACGGCCCTGGAGGCGTGGCCATCATGGTTGAGGCCATGACCGACAACAGGAACCGCGCGGCCTCCGATATACGACACATCTTCACGCGGCACGGGGGAAACCTGGGCGAAAGCGGTTGCGTGGCGTGGATGTTCCGCAAGAAGGGTCTCCTCGTGGTGGACCTCGCGGAGTCGAAGATGAGCGAAGACGACCTGATGAACCTCGCCGTGGAAGCCGGGGCCGAGGACTTGAAGGTTGACGGCTCCACCGTCGAGATCACCACTGATCCCGCGGATTTCGAGAAAGTGCAGAAATATCTCAAGGATTACGGCGTCGCCTTCACCGTCGCGGAGCTCACCTGGCTGCCACAGACTACAGTGCGGGTCACAGGCAAGGACGCAAGGCAGGTGCTCAGTCTCACCGAGGAGCTCGAGGATCTGGACGACGTCCAGCAGGTACACGCGAACTTCGACATACCGGACGAGGAAATGGAAGCGGCCGCAGAGGAATGACCTCCGGTCGCTTCACCGTGTAAGGCGAGGTTTCGCAGCGCGGGAGCGCAGGGGAGTTCGCCCCGCCTGTCTCCGGACAGAGCTGGATCGCGGGACGCCTCCGAGTCCGAGCATGACGATGACGTCCCGCCGCTCGCTGCTCACGCCACGCGGACGACGTGTGCACAGGGCGAAAAGGGCTGATCAGATCAGGAGAACATGGCATGGATGCCATGTTCTCCTGTTTTAAGGAATACTTCACGCTATTTCGGGCATGATAGCCAGGGAGTTTTGGGTACTGGTTGCGGAGGGATGAGGCTGTGGACCGAAAGGGCAGGCTGGTAGCGCTCTGCGTCGTGTTCACCCTGGCCTCCGCCGGGGCGACGTACGCCTACCTCAGCCTGAAAGCTGCTCACAACGTCGAACGGGCGCGGGAGAAGCTAGGACAGACCAGTCCGACGAGGCCGGACGCGGCTTCCCTGCCCCTTGAGGGTCTCAAGGCAGGCGCCGAACAAGTCGCCTCGGCCGCAAGGATATCCTCCTCCACCGAGATTGTCTACAGGGTGCTCTACGAGTGCGGCCACGAGGAAGTGAGCAGGACGGCCGCGCCTCCGGAGATGGTGGGCCTTACCCGCGAGGAACTAGCACGCGAAGTCGTCGACTGGACCATAACGGAGTTCACGCCAGAGCGGGTCGTGATGTCGCAGAGGAGGGCCGGGATGTCGCCCACCTGCCTCTCTAACATGCACATCGGCGAGAAGGATGGATGGGTGACGGTTTTCTACGGTGACCCCGAGCACAGGTGCAGACCCAAGAGCGTGACCAGAATAAGGGCTAGCGATCTTCCGCCAAATGAGAGGGCCGATCTCAAAGCCGGGATACGTGTGTCAAGCGAGGAGGAACTGCTGCGAATCCTTGAAACCCTCGCGAGCTGGTCTGACGGATGAACGGATCATGCGGGGTGTGAAGCTCGTCAGACTCCGCCGCTTTCGAGAATTTGCGAGTTATCCTATTGACAACCCGGAATGACCTTCTGTAATATGGTATCGGATTGTTAGCACTCCCCCTCGGTGAGTGCTAAATTTCAGCCCAGAGGAGGTATGACGAGTGGTAAAGCCATTGGAGGACAGAGTGGTGGTCAAACCGAATACCGAGGAAGAACGCACAAAAGGCGGCATCGTTCTGCCCGACACTGCCAAGGAGCGACCGCAGGAGGGTGAGGTTGTCGCCGTCGGACCCGGGAAGCTCCTGGACAACGGCCAGAGAGCGCCGATGGACGTGAAGCCTGGGGATAAGATCATCTTCGCCAAGTACGGCGGCACCGAAGTAAAGATCGATGGCGAGGAGTATATCATCCTGCGTCAGAGCGACATCCTTGCTATCAAGTAGCACACCATATTCCAAGCGCAGTCCGGGCGCAGTCAAGAGGAGGTATACATACGATGGCTGCCAAGCAACTCGCTTTCAACGAGGAGGCCAGGCGCGCTCTACAGAAAGGCGTCGACAAAGTGGCCTCCGCGGTCAAAGTGACCCTCGGCCCCAGGGGCCGTAACGTAGTGCTCGAGCGCAAATTCGGATCGCCCACCATCACCAAAGATGGCGTAACCGTCGCCAAGGAGATCGAGCTTGAAGATCCATACGAGAACATGGGTGCGCAGCTGTGCAGGGAAGTTGCGTCGAAGACCAACGACGTGGCCGGTGACGGCACGACCACCGCGACGGTGCTGGCTCAGGCCATTGTTGCCGAAGGCTTGAAGAACGTCGCCGCGGGTGCCAACCCGATGTTCGTCAAGAAAGGTATTGACAAGGCCGTCGAGGTCGCCGTGGCCGAGCTGAAGAAGCTCAGCATCCCGGTGGAAGGCAAGGATGACATCGCCCACGTCGCCGCGATAGCCGGCAACGATCCCGCCATCGGCGACAAGATCGCCGAGGCCATGGATCTCGTGGGCAAGGACGGCGTCATTACGGTCGAGGAGTCGAAGGGCATCGAGATCACGGTCGAAAAGGTCGAAGGCATGGAGTTCGATAAGGGTTACATCTCGCCCTACTTCGTTACCAACGCTGAGGCCATGGAGGCCGTGCTCGAGGACCCGTACATTCTTCTCCATGAAAAGAAGATATCGGCTGTGGCCGATCTGCTGCCGCTCCTCGAGAAGGTCGCGCGTGCGGGCAAGCCGCTTCTCATCATCGCCGAGGATATCGAGGGTGAGGCTCTCGCTACGCTGGTCGTGAACAAGATCCGCGGAATACTCAACGTGGCCGCGGTCAAGGCGCCAGGATTCGGCGACAGGCGCAAGGCGATGATGGAGGATATAGCCATCCTCACTGGTGGCACGTTCCTGTCAGAGGATCTCGGCGTGAAGCTGGAGAACGTGGACCTCAACATGCTAGGCCAGGCCAAGACGGTGAAGATCACTCGTGAGAAGACCACGATCGTGGAGGGCCGCGGCGATAGAGAGAAGATCAAGGGCCGCATAGCCCAGATCAAGAAGCAGATCGAAGAGACCGATTCCGACTACGACCGCGAGAAGCTCCAGGAGAGGCTGGCGAAGCTCGCAGGCGGCGTGGCGATAATCAAGGTCGGCGCTTCCACTGAAACCGAGCTCAAAGAGAAGAAGCACCGCATCGAGGACGCCCTCGCTGCTACGCGCGCGGCCGTTGAGGAGGGGATCGTGGCCGGCGGCGGGACGACCCTCGTGAACATCATCCCGGCCCTCGACAAGATCGAGGTGAACGGCGATGAAAAGGTCGGCGTGCAGATCGTAAAGCGGGCCCTCGAGGAGCCGCTGCGTCAGATCGCGAACAACGCTGGCCTCGAAGGATCGGTCGTGCTCGAGAGGGTCAAGAGCCAAGAGAAGCCCGGCATAGGCTTCGACGCCGTAACCGAGCAGTATGTCGATCTAGTCAAGGCGGGCATAGTGGACCCGGTCAAGGTGACAAGGAGCGCCCTGCAGAACGCGGCGAGCATCGCGTCCATGCTCCTCACCACCGAGGCCCTCGTGGCGGACATTCCCAAGGAGGAGAAGAACCCGCCGTATCCGCCTGGAGGCGGCATGGACTACTAGAACGAGAGCCTTGCACAACGAGGCCCGGAAACCGAAAGAAGGCGACCCCGGAGCACTCTCCGGGGTCGCTCACTTGAGTCTGGGTTTTGGGTCAGGAATCGTCGCCAACTCGGGTCACCCTCACGGTTTCCACCAAGCCGTCCACAACCGTCACGACCTCTATGAGGGCATCCCCCACTCGGAAGGCGCGGCGCGGAACGATGTCCACACCCTGCTCCTCCGCAAGACGCGCCACCACCCCTCCGATAGTCTTCGCCATACTCCCTGGTATGCGCACATCCGCGGTCTGACACACCGTGCTCACCGGAGTCGCCGCACCAAAAACGTGATCGCCCACATCCATCCTCGCCACGAAGAGGTACTTCCTGACCGCGAAGAGCCCTGCGATGGCCGCAGTGCCAGCGAGGAATTCCGCCACCGTTGTCTGCGGCCCGAGCATCTTGCGCGCCGCCACGTACATGAGGACCTCGATCACGCTCCCCGGCGTGTGCCGGATGAGCATCATGGCGAGTTCAAGCCCAACCACGAGCATCAGCACGTGACCTATTAATCCCTGCAGCGTGCTGTACGGATCCTGGAGCTCAGACCCCCTTTGCAAGAGGAGCTTGAGATAGCTAACCAGGTCCAGGCTCCCCGCGACTACTCCCAGCAACACGAGCAGGGCCAGGACCGTCTCCCACACGATAATGGCGCGTTGAATGTAGCTGCGAGCCAAGACCGCGTCACGGAACCTGTGCATTCTCGGCGAATCCCCCTAGTCTGAGAATGACAAAACTTGCCCGAGTGCTCTTGTCAGTCAGTTGCTAGGTTCTGCACTCTTACCGGGATTCCTCCCGCACAGACGCAGGGAAACGCCTTTCTGCCGCCCGCGAGGCCACTAAGTATGGCGGCATAAGTGTTCGTCTCCTTTCCTGACGGCGCTGGGGTTGCCGGTGCTTGCCCGACGGGGCGTGGAGAATTCGGATGTCTTGCGCGCCGAATTCGAACGAGGCGCGCCGCAAGCGCGCCGTCCCCGGAGGGCAACACCGATAGCCTTAGGCAGGGCGGCCCCGCCGAAAGGTAGCGCGAACTTTTGGCGACATACTTAGGATTCTCACTGTGCCGGAGGAGTCTGCGGCAGGAGGAGATTCCGCAGCTCGGAGCCCTCCAGCTGAATATAAGTCTGGGGAACGTCGCCCATGATGAGGACCTCGGTGATGGGCACTTGGACCGTGACGTCGACCGCTGAGGCGACGAGCGGAACCACAAGTTTGATGTGAGCCGCGACCTCGAGGTAGATCTTGTGGCGGATCTGGTTTATGCCTGCCTGCTCGAAATCGCTGAGTATTTTGGTGGTTACAGTGCCCACTGGCACAACCGAGATGGGTATCCGTGGGCCCATGTTGGCGAGGATCTGGCTTCCGAAGACCTGTCCTAACGGTATCCGCACCTGGGTCACGGTGACTTTCTTGAGGAGTTCCTGCACCCTGTTGGTCACCTTGGACGTCAGGCGGTCGATCTCCGCGGTATTCGGCTGCACGAGGACAACCCGCCCGGTGCTGTCAGGTCTTAGAGCGTAGAGGTCTTCCCACCGGATGTCCTCCGCGATCTCCGTCGCCACCGCCTGACTGACCGCTTCAGTGGCGAGCACTCGGGCCTGCGCGCTCGCTATCTGATGAAGAGTCGGCCGAAGACGCCAATCCACAAGCGCAAAGAGGAGGCCACCCACCGCGACCATGGCAGCCACGCGCCGCAGCCATCCGTACCACCGCGGGGGTCGACGCCGGAGTCCGGGCCATCTCCGGGCCCGTCCGTGCCCCGCCGTATGAGCAAAGCTTCCCCCTTCGCCTCCAAGGCCTGCGAGCCCTCGTTGGCTGCGGCTGATCTTCCGGTCCGCGGGCGCCAGCTGAAATGGCGTCATTGGTCGCCGCCGCGCGGGCCACCTGGGCCCGAAAGCCCTGGACAAGGCGCGTCCGAGCTCCACCCACCACGGGTGGCGCGGAAGGCCGCTCGACCAGCGGCGATGCGCCATCGAACCACGTACCTCCTTAGCCCTCGCGCCTGGCCCTCACGGACGCAAGGAGTTCGTGGTAGATCATATTCTCCCCGTGCAACAAAAAGCCATAGAGCAAGGCATGAAAACGGGGCCCTCGCGAGGGCCCCGTCGCGATGCTCTGAATGCCGTCAGCAAAGACGGATCTTCGCGAACCTCCGCCTACCCACCCTAACCACCATGTCAGGCCCGACGGCCACCTCAGCTTGCGGATCCGCCACTCTCTCGCTGTTGATCCTTACCGCTCCCTGCTCGATGAGGCGCCGCGCCTCGCTTGTGCTGTCCACAAGGCCAGCCCTCACAAGCAGCCTTGGACACCACATCCTGCCATCCACCAACTCGTCATGGGAGATGGTCACCTCCGGAATCTCCTCGGGTAGCTCCCCTTTGCGGAAGATCGCGTCGAACTCCTCCTCAGCGGCTTTTGCGGCGTCCGGTCCGTGGTAGAGCGCGACGATCTCGCGCGCAAGGCGCCTTTTCGCATCCCTAGGGTGCAACCGGCCGCTGGCGAGAGAGTCTCGAATGTCCTCCACCTCGGTCTGGGACAAAGTGGTCGCGAGCTCGTAGTATGTCAGCATCACATCGTCGGATATCGACATAGTCTTCCCGTACATCTGCGACGGAGGCTCGTCCACGCCGATGTAGTTTCCCAAGCTCTTGCTCATCTTGTTGACCCCATCGGTGCCGACGAGGATGGGCATCAGCATGGCAACCTGGGGTTCCTGCCCGTACTCGCGCTGAAGCGTCCTACCGAAAAGGATGTTAAACTTTTGGTCGGTGCCGCCGAGCTCGACGTCGGCCTTCAACGCAATGGAATCGTAAGCCTGCATGAAAGGATAGAAGAATTCGTGGATGTATATCGGTTGTTCCTGGCGGAACCTCGCACTGAACTCGTCGCGCTCGAGCATTCGCGCCACCGTGTACTTGGAAGCAAGGTTGATAACGTCCTCGAACGTCAGTCTCGAAAGCCACTCGCTGTTGAATGCGATCCTCGTCCTCGCCGGGTCCAAGATCTTGTACGCCTGTTGCTGATAAGTCCGGGCGTTCCTCGTGACCTCCTCGACGGAGAGCTGGCGCCTCGTCTCGGATTTCCCCGTAGGATCGCCGATACGGCCTGTGAAATCCCCTACTACCAGAATGACCTCGTGGCCCAGATCTTGGAATTCGCGGAGCTTACGCAGGACTACGGCATGCCCGAGATGGATGTCGGGTGCGGACGGGTCCAGGCCGAGCTTGACCCTGAGGGGCCGAGACTCTCGCGACGCTCTTTCCAGCTTCTCGCGGAGATCCTCCTCGGATACTATCTCCGCGGTCCTTTTCTTCAGGATGCTAACCTGGTCGTCCACAGTCACCACCAATACCTCCCAGCCGGCGTTACGTTCAGTTTAGCATAGGGTGATCCCGGCGTCAATCGCCCCGGCGCGCCTGTCGCCGGACAACGGCGCGCCGCGTTCACCGTCCACCGGCGCCGGCGCTACGGGCGTGCGCCGCCGCGAGCCCGTGGCGTAGACCGCTGTCCTCAGCGAAGGCGAACGGACGATCCGGGAATATCCCCGGGCTCGCACGCGGTCGCAGCGGTCGTTGGCTCAACGGGACTCCGGTCGCGCTGTGCGTCGCCACTGCCAGGCGAGGTTGGCACGGGCGAAGGCGTGTGTGGTATAATTAGGCCGGGCGCTGCACAGGGGTTTTACGGACATGACCGCGTGAACCGACGGCTCGAAGCCTTTCACGCGGTGGCTGGCTCAGCGATTCCATTACACCGAGCGCGTCGATGCCGATGACGGGCTCGTCTAGAGAGGGACGCAACGATGTCCAGGGGCATGGGGCGCATCATATCCGTCCTAGTCATAACCTTTGTCCTGGCGGCATGTGTCGTCTCCGGCGTCCTCGTGGGAGTGGTCATGGGGGCTTTGCGGAACATGCCCGCGCTCCAAGACCTCGAGTACAGGCCCAGCGAGGCCACGAGGATATACGATGTCAACGGAAAACTCATTTCGAGGTTGTACATAGAAAACAGAGTGTGGGTCCCGTTACGTGACATCCCGGAGACACTGCAGAACGCCGTGATCGCCATAGAAGACCACAATTTCCGCCAGCATCACGGCGTCAACTTCACCGCTATGCTGAGAGCCCTCCTCGTCGACCTCAGGGAGGGCCGGATCGTCCAGGGCGGGAGCACCATTACTCAGCAGCTTGCCAAGAACGCGTTCTTGACGCAGGAGCGTACGTTCACCAGAAAGATCCAGGAGTTCATCTACGCGATCCAACTCGAGCGCGCGTACACCAAAGATCAGATCCTAGAGCTGTACCTTAATGAGGTTTACTTTTTCCCCGGCCAGGCCGTGTACGGGGTGGAGGCCGCGTCCCAAGGGTATTTCGGCAAGCACGTGCGTGACCTGAACCTCGCCGAGTCCGCGCTCCTCGCGGGCTTGATACGGAACTCCCAGCTCTATTCGCCCACCAAGAATCCCGAGGCCGCGCGGGCGAGACGTGCGACGGTTCTATCGCGCATGGTGGAACTCGGGTACATCTCACAGGAGCAGGCGGATGCGGCCAATCGGGCCCCCTTGGGGGTTATTGAAAAGCGCTCGTCAAAAGAGGTCGCCCCGTATTTCGTCGACTACGTCCGAACGCAGCTGTTGGAGAGATACGGACGGGATCTGGTGTACAAAGGCGGCTTGAAGGTGTACACAACACTAGACCTGAGACTCCAAGAGCTCGCCGAGAAAACGCTCGTCTCCAATCTTCCGCAGGGCAAACCCGACTCGAAGGGCCTCATACAACCCCAGGGAGCCATGGTCGTGCTCGATGCTCACGATGGCTACATCAGGGCGATGGTCGGCGGACGCGGCAACGACGAGTTCAACAGGGCTGTTCAGTCGTATAGGCAGCCAGGGTCAGCGTTCAAACCGTTCGTGTACACCGCGGCCATACAGGCGGGGTATACCCCGTCCACAATGCTGGATGACTCGCCGGTCGAGTACAACATCCCGGGGCAAAAGGAACCCTGGGCGCCCATCAACAACGACAACAAGTTCCGGGGGCCCGTTACCCTGCGAAAGGCTTTGGAAGACTCCATCAACGTGCCGTCCGTGAAGCTTCTCGACCAGATAGGCATCGAAAAGGCGGTCAAGACCGCCGAGGCCATGGGGATAACGAGCCTCGTGGAATCTGGGCGACGGAACGACATGAACCTTTCGCTCGTGCTGGGCGGGCTGACGAAGGGTGTCACGCCTCTCGAGATGGCGGCCGCATACGCTGTGTTCGCCAACCAGGGAATCAGGGCAGAGCCCATCGCCATATTGAGGGTGGAGGACCCCGACGGGAATGTGCTCGAGCGCAACGTGCCAGTCAAGAACGTGGTCCTTGACGAGCAAACAGCATATATCATGACTGACATGATGCGGGGCGTCATCACCCGCGGAACCGGCAAGGCGGCAAACATCGGTCGTCCGGCAGCAGGCAAGACAGGGACTACGTCAGATTACACCAACGCGTGGTTCGTAGGGTTCACGCCTGACCTCGTGGCATGTGTATGGATAGGCAATGACGAGCAGCAGAAGCCGATGGTTTACGGAGGGGTAAGGATCGGCAGCGCACGGGCGGCGATGATATGGGGGGCTTTCATGAAGGAGGCGTTGCGCGATACCCCACCTGCGGAATTCCCGGTGCCGGCCGGGCTCGTGTTCACCACGATCTGCACTGAATCAGGTATGCTCGCGACCCCTTCGTGCCCAAAGACCACCACAGAGGTATTCTTGCCCGGGACAGAGCCAAAAGACTACTGCTCTCTCCACAGCGGCATCGTTGAAGTCGCAGTGTGCACTGAGTCGGGGTGCCTCGCGACGGGCGCCTGTCCGCCGGATAAAGTCGAGATTCGGCGCTACCTGTCCTCCAGCGGTCTGCGGGTGCTTCCGGACGGCACGATAGCGGCAGACGAGCACATCCCAACGACGTACTGCCCTCTTCACGGTCGGAACGACGGAACCGCCACCGACCGCGCCGCGCAGCCAGACACCTTGCCATCCGCCTCTCAGAGCGCAAGCCCTCCCGCCGAGTAGGACCTGCACTGCAGTCAGGCGGGAGCTTCTAAGTATGTCGCCAAGAGTTCGCGCTACTTTTCGGAGGGGGGGTCCTGCCTAAGGTTATCGGTGTTGCCCTCCGGGGACGGCGCGCTTGCGGCGTGCCTCGTTCGAATTCGGCGCGGGAGACATCCGAATTCTCCACGCCCCGTCGTGCAAGCACCGGCAACCCTAACGCCGTCAGGCAAGGGGACGAAAACTTATGGCGACATACTTAGTCCCCCCGGATGGCGACAACCGTGACGCCGTCCCCGCCTTCCCCAGGTCCCCCGGGCTCGAAGCCTTTCACGTGAGGATGGGTCCTCACGAACTCGCGGACGGCCTGCCGCAGCGCTCCCGTCCCCTTGCCGTGTATTATCCTGGCCTTCGGGAGTCCCGCAAGGCACGCGTCGTCCAGGTACTTATCCACCTCGGCGAGCGCATCCTCGACGGTCAGCCCACGGAGATCGAGCTCGCTCGAGACGACGGCGGCCTTCTCGCGGGCGACGGGCGCCATGGTCACGCCGCCCACAGCCGGGCCAGGGCTCTCCGGCTCGTCGTCGATCATGGCAAGGTCCTTGGCGGGCACGAAGAGCCTCATCGCTCCGACCTGGACTTCCACGTTTTCCCCGACGCGCGGCACGCCCACAACCCGGCCGGAGCTCCCGAGCCGAGGCACGTACACCCGCGAGCCGACGACGATCTCGCCCGGCCGCGGAGCCCTGGTGCGGCACGCCCGCGCCGATACCTCTTTCTGCTGCTCTGTCTCGGCATCCCCGGCCTTCATGATCTCCTCCGTGGCCTGCTTCAAGGCTTCCCTCGCCCTGCGCGCGACGTCGTCCACCGCGCTCCTATCGAGCTGCGCGGCGTTCCGTTTGAGATCCTCGATGATCCTCGCAACGTTCTCCCGCGCGGAAGACAAGATGCGTGCCGCCTCCTCGCGAGCCTTCCGGAGCATCTCGGACCGTTCCTCGCGTAGCCGCCGAGCCTCCTCGTCCCGCTCGCGGACGAGCCGTTCCATCATCTGTCTCGCGCCGCGTGCGCGCTCCCTGTCCTCTTCAATCTCTTTGCGGTTCCGCTCGATCTCGGCGATGATGTGCTCGACCCTCATCCGGTCCTCTCCCAGCCTCGCCCGTGCGGACTCCACGATCTCGTGCGGAAGGCCAAGCCGCTCCGCAACCTCGAAAGCGCACGAGCTCCCGGGAACACCAACTATGAGACGGTAGGTAGGTTGCAGCGTCGCGACATCGAACTCGCACGAGGCGTTCTCCACACCATCGTGCTCGTACGCAAACGTCTTGAGCTCGCTGTAATGCGTGGTGGCCACTGTACACGCACCGCGCGAGTGTAGGTGCTCCAGAATGGCGACGCCCAGCGAGGCCCCTTCAACGGGGTCCGTGCCCGCGCCCAGCTCGTCCAGAAGCACGAGCGACCCCGGGCCTGCCTGCTCCAGTATCTTCACTATGTGACTCATATGCGATGAGAAAGTCGAGAGGCTCTGCTCGATGCTCTGTTCGTCGCCGATATCGGCGAACACGCGCTGGAACACGCCGAACCTCGTGCCGCTCCCCGCGGGAAGGTGAAGGCCAGCCATGGTCATCAGGGCGAAGAGCCCTATCGTCTTCAGCGATACGGTCTTGCCGCCCGTGTTTGGGCCGGTTACGACGAGCGTCCGGAACCTCGCGCCAAGCTCTACATCTATCGGGACGACCCGCCCCTGAAGGAGCGGGTGTCTCCCCTGGCGAATCTGAAGATAGTCAGAGGTGTTGATCTCAGGCTCCACGGCGTTCATGTCCATGCTGAGCCTGCCCTTGGCGAAAGCGAAGTCCAGGGCGCCGAGGGTTTCCAGGGTCTGCTGAATCTCGGGACACGCCACGCGAACGAGCCCGGACAGGTGACGAAGGATCCTCTCTACCTCGTCGCGCTCCTTCGCCTCGAGCGCTGCAAGCTCGTTATTGAGTTCAACCACCGCCATGGGCTCAACGAAAAGCGTCATGCCGCTTGCGGACTGGTCATGGACTATGCCCGGGACCGCCGCCCGATGCTCCTGCTTCACCGGCACGACAAACCTGCCGCCCCGGATCGTCACCACCGGGTCTTGCAGCCAGCGCGAGGCCTCCGGTGAGCGCACAAGCGAATCCAGCTGATCCCGGATGCGACCCTCCGTCATCCTGATCTCAGCCCTGAGCCTCGCCAAAAGGGGGCTTGCATGGTCCACCACGCCGCCCTGGTCGTCGAGACACCGGGTCACCTCCCGCACAAGAGACGGCTGAGGACTAATCTTGGCCGCGTGGCCGCGCATCGTCGCGAATTCCTCGTCGAGATCCAGGATGAACTTTCGGAGCCGGCTGGCCGCGTCCATGGTCCACGCGACTTCCAGAAGCTCCTGAGGCGACAGAGTGGACCCCACCCTTGCCCTCGCCACCGCGGACCTGACGTCGCGGATCCCCCCGAGGGGCACGGCGGGATATCTCTCCAGGATCTTCCTCGCCTCGGTGGTTTCGCGTTGCCTCGAAAAGACGCCTTCCGCCTCGGTGACCGGCTCAAGGGCGAGCGCGAGCTCCCGGCCAAGGCTGTTCGTGGTAGCTGCGGCGAGGCGCTCTCTAATCTTGTGGAACTCCAAAACCCGCAGGGTCCTTTCGTCCAACCAGCATCCCTCCGGCGGGCTCCAGCGACTCCAGCTGCGGACGCTGCGCAGCCCCGCCTTCCGGCCCGCCAGGCATCATTATACCACATGCTCAAGCGAAGCCGCCCTCGTTGCTCCCGTGCTGGTTACACCCGCGGGTCACGATCGGTCCCTCTTCAACGTTTCCTTGTGATCACGTGGCGGGTAATTGCCGCAAGCGCGTCCCGGGCAGGACCGTCCGGAAGCTTGGACGCACACGCCGCAGCGCGTTCGAGACACTCACGTGCCCTCTGGTAGGTCAGGTCCACCCCTCCACACTCCACGACCGCGCTTCGCATCCACAGGATCGTATCGGGATCAAACCGCCTCGACTCGATGACCTGGCGCGCCCTCGGCCCGAGCGATTCGTTTGAAAGCAGCCGCAGGATCGGCAAGGTGAGCACTCCGCACACGAGGTCCTGACACGTGGGTTTGCCCAGCTCGCGCTCGTCCGCGATGAAATCAAGGGCGTCATCGGTGAGCTGAAACGCGATCCCGAGTTCAAGCCCGAACTCGCGAGCGTTCGCGATCCCGTCCTGGGAGGCTCCACCGATGATCGCTCCTGCATGGCAGCATGCCTGGATGAGCCTCGCTGTCTTCAGCGTAATCCTTCGAAGGTAAGCATCCTCGGTCTCATCACATGAGAAAGCGCACGCGGCCTGCTCGAGCTCACCCTCGCACATCGCGGAAATGGCGTCGGTCATCAGCTCGACCACGCCGAAATCCTTATGTCGCGCAAGCAGCTCGAAGGCTCTTGCAAAGAAGAAATCCCCAAGCAAGACCGAGGGTCGCGCCCCAAAGAGCGCGTTTGCGGTCTGGAGCCCCCTACGGGTAGGAGATCCGTCTATGACGTCGTCATGCACCAGCGAAGCCATGTGAACAAGCTCTGCGGCAGCCGCGACGTCCACCGCCGCCCGGGCACGCGCCTCCTCGGGTGTCCCACCCGTGCCGGCCTGCGCCCAGGCCCACAGGATCACGAGCGTCGGCCGCAGGCCCTTTCCGCGCGTCGCCAGGACGTGGTCTCGCGGCCTCGCCAAGTGCCTGCTCTCGGACGAGAGCGCTTGCTCGATGACGCTGTCGACCGCCTTAGCGCGGGTCTCGAGCTCCGCTGGCAGTTCCAGGATCCCTCTCACGTCATCCGTCCTCCGCACCTCTAAGCGAACATTCGACCGAGAGGCGAAAGCCCCCACGAGCACAGCAGGGGCCACACCACACATAGTCTTGTCGCGTCGCCCGCGATGTATTCCCTGCCGGAAAGAATCGCGGAATGCTCGCCGCGCCGGCGCCGGCGCGGGTGCCACCGCGAGCGGGCCTTGAACGGAGGCGCGGGCGGACGCCAACGAGCGGTACGAGCTTTGGGCTTTGGGCGCCCATCCTTTGGGCGCCCATCAAAATCAAAGGTCAAAGGCAACGCCGGGAGGGTGCCGGGTGTGCTTGGCACGGAATAACAAGGGCTTGCGGGAACCATACTACTTCTCTAGCCAGAGGGCGCCCGTTCGGTCGCCCGTCGCCCAGGTGCGAAAGCGTCCGGCCGGCGGCCGCGCTAAGTAGAGGTGCAAAAACGCTTCCACACTGAAAACTCGCGTAAACTCGTAGCCGTTCACTTGCTCTCGATTAATTGGTTGTCAGTGGAAAACGCGTCGGGAAAGGGCTGGTTCCTCAGTGCTCGCGATAGTAGCCAAGACAATATTCATGTATGTCTTCGTCCTCTTCATCACGCGGCTCATGGGCAAACGCGAGATCGGCCAGCTTTCCCCCTTCGACCTCGTGGTGGCCATCATGATAGCGGACCTCGCCGCCATGCCTCTCGAGGAAAGGGACATCCACATACACGATGCGGTCGTCCCCATCGTCGTCCTGGCCGCGACCGAGGTGCTCTTCGCTTACATCACCCTCAGGAGCGACAAGGCGAGAGCCATCATAAGCGGCCAGTCCACCATCGTGATCAGGGATGGCCACATCCTCGAGGGCAACCTCAGGGAGCTTCGTTACAACCTCGATGACCTCCTCGCCGGCTTGCGGGAGAAAAACGTCTCCAACATTCAGGACGTGGAGTTCGCAATCCTGGAAGGCTCGGGACGCCTCAGCGTCATCATGAAATCGCAGGCTCGTCCGGTGACGCCCAGGGACCTCGGGATCACCACGGCGTACGAGGGATTGCCGTACCCTCTCATCACCGACGGCAGGGTCCACTACCATCACCTGGACCAGCTCGGCCTCACCGTGGCCTGGCTGAAGGAAGAGCTAGAGAAAAAGGGCGTGAAAGACCCGTCGGACGTGCTCCTGGCGACGTTGGATACCGCGGGCGAGCTGTACGTCGCGAAGAAGGAGCGAGCGGAGGTGCGGGATCTCCAGTCGAAGGTTGGACCCGCGCCGCAGTCAGGGCCCGGGTCAGGACCCGAGGCGCGCAATCCTGAGGAGTAAGCGGGAGGTCAACTATGGAATTATCGAGAGAGTTCCGGGAGAGATTTGTCAAGACGCTTCAAGGCAAGGACTACGTTCTGTATGGCGGCCTGCTTGAGCTCGCCCGCCAGCATGGATTGAAGCGGATCACCACCAACATCGTTCAAATCCCGTCCCCAGACAACGGCATGTACGCGGTCGTCGAGGCCGAGATAGAGACCGCGAACGGCGTGTTCAAGGAGGTGGGCGATGCCTCGCCCGAGAGCGTAAACCGGGCAATCCAACCACACATCCTCCGGATGGCCGCTACGCGCGCAAAGGCCCGGGCGATGCGTGACGCAGTGGGCATCGACCTCGTGGCCCTCGAGGAGCTCGGGGACGTCCTGCCTCAGGATGAGATCCCCGGTCCCGAGAACCCTGAGGACCTCGTGCTCACCTTCGGTAAGTATGCCAAGCGACCCCTTGGACACGTGGCGCGGCAGGACCCTGCCTACGTGGGCTGGCTCGCGGAGAATGCGCGCGACGAGGCGATACGAAAGGCCGCCCGGGACGTCCTCAACAAGGCTGCCGCCACGGACATCTCCGACACGGCAACCGACGACGCGGGACGCGCCGACGAGTTCGGACGGACCCCGCCACACTAAGTATGTGCCCAAAGGTTCGCGCCACTTTCTTCGCACCTCCACTTGGAGGCCGACGCGGGGAACGCGCCCGTCTTCCGTAGCGGGAGGGGCGAGGCTCAGAGCATGCCAGTCCGCCTGAAGAGCCGGCACGCCCGCCACATGCGGCGCGCGGCAGGTCCAGCTTTTGCAAGGAGGAACGCAGCCAGCCCTTCCAGCCCGCCCTCGGCGACCTTTGGGTCCGAGAGGTACATGGCGAGAAGCCCCTTCACAACCATCTCGTGAAATGACGCGTTCGGGAGGCGGGACACCGCTTGTAGTGCCTTGTCGACAAAGTAGCCCAGCCTCTCCCGCCGCTCGCGCTCGTCCCTGTAAAAGCTCACAAAGTTGAGATCGCCCTCCCGGGCGTCCTCGTTCAGATCGATTAGGTAGTCCAGGAGTATGTGTAGGCCGCCAACCCACGGGAAATACGCTCGAGACAGCTCGCGTGCTGGATCGGGGCCTAGGCCCTGAAGCGGACCGTGCCCCGGCCCTCCGCCCGCAGCGAAGCTGAAAAGCGCGAAAATGCCGAGAGTGGATCCTGAAGCGGCCGCGAATTCCCACCAAGCAGTGTCTGGCAATCCGACTCCCTGAACCATACCCGTCGTTGCCCCACTCTCGCGTCTCCACCAGTCCAGGAGAAGAGGGACCCTTTCCTCCGGGGCGGCGTGCTTGCGGACCTGTAGGTCCGCGTAGAGCCGGGCAAGTCTGAGGGCCTCAGCCTCGACGGCCGCATCGTACCCGGGAAGGCGCGCGATCTGACTGGTGCACTCCTCCACTAGCGAGCGGAGGTAGCCGCCATCGGCTTTTCGAGGGTACAATCCATAGTACCCGTCTGTCTCGAGGCCTCTGCCACGCTCCATGCCGTCCGCGCCAGCCCTCGCCTTTGAAAGCGCGTCGAGCATGGCTTGGTGAAGCCGCTCGAACGCGGCGGTGTCGCATACCCCCGCGCGGTCACACAGGTTGTCAAGATAGTCGCTGATGGTCTGGTAAGCGACTATCAGCCTGACGAGACCCCTCGACGCGCGGGACTCCAAGCTGTACACGGAGCCACCGATCGCATGGAAACGCTTCCGCCGTAGGCTTGCGAGACCCTGAGCTCTGAGCTCGGGATCAGGAGAGGATTCCAGAGCCCTCCTCCACCTCGCCAGCTCCTCGTCGACCTTCGGGACCACCCAAAGGGACATGCCATAGATCATCCGGGCAGCTGTCCATCTCGTTTCGGCACCTTTCTCCCGCGACATGGGTCCCACCCGGCCGTAGTGTTGCCACGCTCAGACCTCGAGATTCCGGGTTCGGGAGAGCCATTCGCGCAGCTTCTCAAGAGCCCATGTGTTCACTATGTGGCATCGCTCGAGCCAACCCCTCCTCGCGACGCCGAGGCCGAACACCATGTAGCCGAGCTCGTCGAAGCTATGCGAGTCCGTGCTTACAGCAAGGATCGCGCCTCGGTCCCTGGCCCTCCTGGCCCATTTTGCGTCAAGATCCAGTCTCTCGGGATGCGCGTTGATCTCAAGAGCCACGCCCCAGCGCGCGGCCTCCTCGACGACCCTGTCCAGGTCTACGTCGTACGCGTCGCGCCTTCCGAGCACCCTGCCTGTGGGGTGCCCGATGATGTCCACGTTCCCGTTCCTTATTGCGCGGATTATCCGCTCCGTCATCGCTTCTCTCGATTGTCTGAAGGACGAATGCACGGAGGCCACCACGATATCGAGCCGCGAGAGGATCTCGTCCGGGAGGTCTAGGGTGCCGTCTTTCTTGATGTCGACCTCTATTCCCGAAAGCACGGTGATGCCGTGCAGGCGCCGATTCAGGTCTGTGATGAACTCGGTTTGTCTCAGGACCTCTTCTTCAGTCAGGCCTCCGGCAATACCTAGGGACTTCGAGTGATCGCAGATCGCGATGTACTCATACCCCCTCGCCCGCGCCGCCTCAGCCATGGCCTCGATGGAGGACGCGCCGTCGCTCCAATTGCTGTGAACGTGAAGGTCTCCCCGGATGTCTCCCTCACCGACAAGGTGCGGCAGTCTTCCCTCCGCAGCGGCCTCGACCTCGCCGGCGTCCTCCCGGAGCTCCGGCGGCACGTATTGCAGACCCAGCGCGGCGTAAATGTCTTCCTCACCCGCGAGAGATAGCCGACTGCCATCGGGCGAGAAGAGGCCGCGCTCGCTCATGGTCATGCCTCGCTCGCGAGCGATCGCGCGAAGCCTCATGATGTGAGCCGCAGAGCCCGTGGCACAGTGAAGCGCGGGGACGAACTCCGTCGGAGGCACCACCCGGATGTCCAGGTCCAAACCGCGGCGCGTGCCGAACACGCTCCTTGCCTCCCCGGCGCTGAGCACCTTGGAGACCTCGCCCCACGTTCGAACCGCTTCCGTGACCGGGCCGCCGTCGTCTGCCCCCACCACTACATCCAGGTCCCCGCACGTCTCCCGCCACCTCCGCACACTCCCGGCCACGGCGGCCTCGCTCACGCCCTGCACGTCGGCCAACCTGTCAAGAAGGGACCGGGCCAGCGTTACCGCCTCTCCAAGCGGAGTCCTGGTCCAGTCCCCTTCACGCAGCCTCTCGATGGCCTGCAGGATGTTCATAGCGGTTTTCGCTCCCAGGCCCGGCACGTTCTCGAGCCTACCGTCGCGAGCGGCGCTCTCGAGTTCATTCACGCTTGCCACACCGAGATGTCGGAACACCGCGGCTGCCGTGCGCGGTCCCACTCCGGGGATTCTCAGCAGGTCCCGCAGCCCAGGGGGGATCTCGCGCCTGAGCTCCTCAAGCAGTCTGAGTCTCCCGGTATTCGCGATCTCAGCGGTCTTTTTCTCAATCGCATCCCCTATGCCCTGGATGCTCTTGAGCCTCCCCTCAGCTGCGAGCTTCGCCGCATCCTCGGGAAGGCTCTCTATGACGTCTGCTGCACGCCTATATGCGCGGATCTTGAAAGGGTTCTCGCCCTTGAGTTCGAGAAGGTCCGCGAGCTCGCGAAACACCAAGGCGATGCCTGTGTTGTCCATGGCCCGAAATCCCCCCACGGTCCGATCCGGGATACGCGCGACATCGAGATGCTTTCCTATGCCCGGCCCTGAGGCGCAAGGCCGGGGCCAGGCTCGCCCTCGCCCGGCGCCTCCTCACGCCCGCCTCGGTCACCGTCACCGCCCCGGATGAAGGATGGCACTCCCGTAGGAAGGATCTCCTCGAGCTTGCCGTAGATGATCGGAGAGGCGTCCAGGAACTCCCTTGCGATGGACGAGCCATCGATGACCTCGCGGAGGCCTTTCACGGGGAGCGCGTACAGCACGAGCAGCACGAGCGCGACGATCACGGCGCCCTTGAGGAGCCCAAACAGCGCGCCGCCAGCCGCGTCCAGCCATGACACGGGCGTGTACCGAACCAGCCTGCCCCAAAGCCACTCCACAATGCTCACGGCCAGCCCGACGCCGACGCAAACGGCGGCGAAACCGATGGTGTTCGCGAGAGCCCTCGGGATCACAAAGTAGTCGAGAAGGAACGTGCCAACCCTCTCATAATATTGAAACGCGAGCACGAGGGCGGCCACGAGGCCTGCAAGCCCCAACACCTGTCGCATCAGGCCCTGCCTTAGCCCGGCGAAAGCCATGAGGCCTACGAACACAAGGATAAGAAGGCTGAGCCAGTCCATGCGGAACGCCCTCCCTATCTCGCTTCCTCAACCATGCGCATGAGCTCCTCGTATCGGGCCTTCAGTTTCTCCAAGTCATCAGCGAAGGAAAGGCACGCCAGGATGGCCGCGCGGCTCCTAGCAAGCCTGGGATTTGCGGAGAGCGCGGCGCGGACCCTCTCGTCCACCACCTTCGCGAGCAGCTTCATATACTCCGGGTCCGCGTCGGCCCTGATGGTGTATTCTTCGTCCATGATGTTAACGGTGACCCGATTCTTCCTCGGCCCGCTAACCCCACGCTCAGCTTCACCCAGAGAACCTGCTCCCATCATACGTTCGACGCTCCTTCGACGCTCCTTGCCGGAATCCGATGTGTTCGCGCCCTTTCTTTCTAAACTTCTACAGCGTTCTTTCGATTACCTCCTTGTAGAGCGATGAGGCCCGCGAATTTCGCCCTTGAGCGTGAAGGGCCTGGACCGGAGCCGCAGCCCTGGTGGAGCCCTGGTCGCGGCGGCCGAGTCAGAGCCAGTCGCCCTGCCGCGCCGCGGAGCTCACTCCCTCACCGTCGCACCGAGCCTGCGGGAAAGCGCAGACGCGATGTCAGCATGGGCCCTATCAACCTCAGAGTCGGTCAGGGTGCGGTCCGGGCTCCTATACGTGATGGAAAACGCGAGACTCCTGTGACCTTCGGGGACCTGCGGTCCCTCATACACATCAAAGAGCCTCAGGTCTTCCGCAAGACCCATCCCGGCAGCCTTCATCACGCTTAAGACCTCTGAACACGGGATGTCCCGGCGCACAATGACCGCCATATCCCTCGTGACCGCAGGGAATCTGGCAAGAGGCTCCACACGGCGCGCGCGTTCCCTCGCCGCAAGGATGGCAGCAAGGTCGAGCTCTGCCACGTACGCCCGCTTGCGAAGACCGAACGCCTCCTGGATGTCCGGGTGTAGCTCGCCCAGGTACCCGACGTCGACGACCGCCGTGCCCTCCCCGCTCCTCTGGCCCGCCAAGACCTCTCGTGCACGGGCCGGCACAGCCACAACCCGCGCCGCCCTCCCCGGGTGCAGGGACGGGTGAGCCGCCGCGACGAACTTGGGGTCACGCACGCCCAGGCTTTCGAGAAGCGTCTCCACGATGCCCTTGAGGTCGAAGAAACCCGCGTCAGCGCTTCTATGCTCCCAGGAGGACTCAGCCATCCTGCCCATCACGGCGAGGCCTATCTTCGTCGGCTCGCACGGGAGCAGGCTTTCGTTCGCTCTTCTCTCGCCCCCCTCGATGGGGAGACGGTCCTCCGAAGCCGCGCCAGCCGCCGCTTCGCCCTCACGCCTGAGGTACACCTTGGCGATCTCGTAGATCGCCACATCGTCCTCACGACGGGCGGCATTCCTCTGGAGCACATCGACGAGGCTGGTGAGAAGCGTGGTCCGCATGATGGTGTAGTCGCTCGAGAGCGGATTCGATATCCGCACGGAGCGTCCCGTGAGCTCCTCTGGGATGCGGAGCTTGCGGCACGTTTCAAAGTTCGTGAACGTGATCGTCTCCACTTCTGAAAGGCCGCACGCCCTGAGGATCTCCCCGGCTCGCGCGGCAAGCTGTCTCGCGGGCTGAGGCTGCGCCTCCGGCGGTGCCCCCTTGGGGAGGGTGGCTTCTATCTTGTCATACCCGTATAGCCTCGCGATCTCCTCGACAAGGTCCTCCTCCCTGGACACGTCCCGGCGGTGGTCGGGAACGAGAACCCGATACGCGTTGTGGCCTTGAGGCTCAACGATGAAACCGAGCCTCATGAGGATATCCTTCATCTCCTCAGCTGGGATGGCGGTGCCGAGCAGGTGATTCACACGGCTCGGGCGCAGAGTCACCCAAACCGGCTCCTCACGCCCGGGGTACGCGTCGAGCATTCCCGCGGCTATCCTTCCAGCGCCCACCGCGGCTATCAGCGCCGCCGCCCGGTCGACCCCCATGCGCGCGTTTTCAGGCCACAGGCCGCGCGAAAACCGGCTCGAGGCCTCCGTGCGCATGCGAAGGGTGCGGGAGGTACGCCATACGCTTACGCCGTCGAAGTTCGCAGACTCGAGGAGCACCGTCTTGGTCCCCTCGCTCACCTCGGTCTCAAGGCCGCCCATGACCCCGGCCACCGCCACCGGGCGGCGTGCATCCGCGATCACCAGCATCTCTCCGCCCAGCACGCGCTCTTCGCCATCGATGGTGGTGAGAGACTCGCCCGGCAGAGCCCGGCGGACCACTATCCGGCGCCCCTCCAGGAGGTCAAGGTCGAACGCGTGCAGGGGCTGACCGAGCTCCAACATGACGTAGTTTGTAACATCGACAACGTTGTTGATAGACCGAACGCCCGCGGCTGCAAGCCTCGCCTGCATCCAGGCAGGTGAGGGCCGGATACTCACGTCCGTGATGATCCGTGCAATGTACCTGCGGCACAGGTCCGGCGCAGCGATCTCGAGCGCCGCCATGTCGTGCGCAGCGCGCCCTTCTTCAGGCACCACAAGGGTCGGATGTCGCAGTGGCAAGGAAAAGACCGCCGCGGCCTCGCGCGCAATGCCGAACACGCTCAACAGGTCGGGACGGTTGTGGGTTATCTCGAAATCGAAGACGGTCGCCTCCCCTTCGCCCGTGACCGCCTCGACCGCAACGCCTGCCATCGTGAGCTCGCGGGCAACCTGGCCCGCCGGGGGAAGCCCAGGCACGAATTCCTTCAGCCATTCGTAAGGTACGAGCATGTCTCAACCCTCCGTCGATGCGTAGATGAGATCGCGAAATTGCCTGTTGAAGCGCATGTCGTTTTCCGCGAGGAGGCGGATGTCATCGATCCCGTATTTCAACATGGCAATTCTGTCCGCGCCCATGCCAAACGCGAGCCCCGACACCTTCTCGGGATCGTACCCCACCGCCTCCAGCACCTTCGGATGGAAGAGCCCCGATCCCAGGATCTCAAGCCAGCCCGTGTTCTTGCATACGCGGCATCCGCTGCCGCCGCAGATCACGCACGACACGTCCATCTCGGCGCTGGGCTCTGTAAACGGAAAATAGCTCGGGCGAAACCGGACTCTCGTGCCGGGGCCGAAGAACTCGCGGGCAAACCTCGTGAGCGTGCCCTTGAGATCACCGAACGTGATGCCCTCGTCAACCGCAAACCCGTCAAGCTGGTGGAACACCGGCAGGTGCGACGGGTCTGACGCGTCTGACCTATAAACCTTGCCAGGTATGATCGCCCGGATCGGGGGCTTGCGGCCTGCCATGACCCGCACATCCACGCACGTAGTGTGGGTCCGAAGCACCACGTCTTCGGAGATGTAGAACGTATCCTGAATGTCCCGGGACGGGTGGTTCTTTGGAACATTCAAGGCCTCGAAATTGTAATAATCCAGTTCAACGTCGGGGCCCTCAGCCACCTCGAAGCCCATGCGCCCGAAGATCTCCTCCAGCTCTTCGTAGACCATCTTTATGGGATGCCTCGCCCCCACAGCCGGTCTCGTTCCGGGCAGAGTGATATCGAGCCTCTCAGCCTCGAGGATCTCGGCTTTCTCACGGGCGGCCACCTCGTCTCTGCGACGGACTAGCATGGCCTCCACCGATTCGCGCGCCTCGTTGAGAAGCCTTCCCAGCGTCGGACGTTCTTCAGGCGGGCAGGAGCCCAAGCTCCGGAGGGCTGTCGTGATCCGGCCCTTCTTACCCAGATACCTCACCCTCACCTCATCGAGCTCCGCAAGAGTTGATGCCGCGCGAATGTCCGTGGCGGCCTCTGATATAACATTCTCGATCTCCTCACGCATCCCTAGACCCTCCAATCGTCGCGCCAAGTGTTGTCCGACACTTGGACACTTGGACACTTGCCTTTCCGTCTTGCTCCCCTGCACCCCTTACAGACGCGCTTCCCCTTCCGCGCCAGCTTGAGCGCGCTCACGCTCGCGCCGGGTGGCTTCCCTCAGGTGCTGCGACGCGGCCACCACAGCGGGAATCGCATTCCAGACCTCAGCTACGCGCGTGTGCTTGGCTGACTTCGATAGCCAGATGAGGAACTCCACCGTGCCGGAGCTGCCGAGAACAGGCGACGGAGTCAAGCCCAGCACGCCGAATCCCTTCTGGTCGAACTGGCTGACCAACCGGGCAAGCACATCTCTGTGAACGCAGGGATCCTCCGCTGCAGCGGGTCTCGAGTCCTCAAAGAGCGGCTTTATGAGTGCCACGATGTCTCCCTCTCCGATGATGAGGCGGGCGATGATCGGGATCGCCTTCAAGAGCGACAGATAAGAGAGGTCTGCCACGGCCATCTCCGGCGCGGGCACAAGGCGCGCGGGCTCGAGATCGCTGATGTTCGTGCGCTCAAACGACACGACCCTCGGATCCACGCGTAGCTTTCCCGCAAGCTGCCCAAAGCCCACGTCGACCGCGTAGACAAGCCTGGCGCCGCGCTGCAGGAGACAGTCCGTGAAGCCGCCAGTGGACGCGCCCGCGTCCAGGACCACCTTCCCCGTCACGTCCAGTCCGAATTCCCGAAGCGCATGGTCCAACTTCAGGCCGCCGCGCCCCACGAACGGCATCTCGACGCCCTTCACCCTTATGTCCGCGTCATACGGCACCACGGTGCCGGGTTTGTCTTCGCGCTGACCGTTCACGAGAACCTTGCCAGCCATGATATATCCGGTCGCAGCACGGCGACTGTCAAAAAACCCGCGCTCGACCAGGAGCTCGTCAAGTCGCCTCTTTTTTGTATACCTCACCACATGGCTCATCCCCTTCCCCCTCCTCGCTCCTCCCAATAAAAAAGCCACAGTCTTCCAAGGGACGAAGACTGTGGCTCCGTGGTACCACCCTTCTTGGCAGGCCTATGCGCGCCGTCAAAACGAAACCCGGCGCCGGGCCATTGCCCGCCATCTCATTTGCCAGGCACAGGCTCAAAGGCCGATGCCCTCCCCTTGTAACGGTGGGGTTCCGGCGCAGCCTACTCGCGGGGAGAACTCTCCAGCGACGCCCCCGGTCTGCCGCGGAACACGTTCGTGTACCCGTGTTCTCGAGCTCTCACACCAAAACGCAGCCCTAGGACCAAGCAAGCCCGGGCTCTTTCAGCCTGCAGCTCAGGAGCGAACTTCAACGGAACCGACCCAGGCGCGCTTCCAGTCTTCGACGCGCCCTCCCTTGGGGCTTCGTCCCGTCTACTCCTCTCCTTCATCGCCTGTGGATCATATGGCGTTCTCTGTCTCAAGCCGTTCCGACCCGTCCAGCGTTAGCCGGGAACGGCCCGTGATATGTAAACCCTCACCTGTGCGTGATCCGCGCCATCCCTTCCATCTCTTCTCGGCTGACACCCGCCATCCCGAATCCATCCCAAATTGCCACCGCGAATCGCGGGCACCGACTGCTACTGGGTAACCAGCATCCTGTAAATCAGGTAGGCCGTGATCGATCCTGTAACTTCGAAGAGCCGCCAGAAGAAGTCCGCTCCCAGCATCGAGGAACCACGTCCCTTCAGAGGTGTCGGTCGGACTCTTTGCGTCTCATTATAGCACAGCCGTCCCCTGGCCCGCAACAGGCATTTCTAGGCCTTCCCAGCCCGTTCCCGCCGGCATGTCGCTCTCTGCGCCACGGCCTCATACATGAGAATCGAGCCGGCCACCGCCACGTTGAATGACTCAACCCCGCCCGGCATGGGGATCCTCACCTGGCCGTCGCACCTCGTCAAGACGTCCGCGGACGGCCCGAACGCCTCACCACCCACCAGCACGGCGGTCGGCCCAGTGAAATCCCAGTCGTAGCACGCCGTCTTAGCACGAACGTCCCCTGCGACGACGCGAAGCCCGCGCTCTTTGAGAAAGGACACCGCAGCGGTCGCGTCGGGCCGTTCCTCCACCGGCACCCGAAAGAGGCTCCCCATGGTCGCCCGGACGCACTTGGGGTTGTATATGTCGACAGTCCCGCGGGTAACGATAACCCCGCCGCTTCCGAGTGCGGCAGCCGTCCGAATCAGCGTGCCCAGGTTCCCCGGGTCACGGACTCCGTCAACCACAAGGATCAAAGGGTTCCCGTCGAGACACAGCGTCTCCGAAGACATGGCCGCCACGGCCACGATTCCCTGGGGGGTCTCTGTGTCCGACACCACCGCGATCACCTCGTCCGTGACCACAGCTACTCCCGCCCCAGCCGCCTTCAACCGCTCTAGCAGCGTCTCTCCGCGTGCAGAGTGAAGAAGATGCGGGGTGACCAGGACCTCATATATCCTAGCCCCCGCATCCATGGCCTCCTCCACGCACCTCGTGCCTTCGAGAAGGCACCGGCGCGTCGCAGCCCGATGCTCGCGGCGCGCAAGCTTTCTTATCTCTTGGATCTTCGGATTGCGACGGCTCGTGATCACAACCGCCAACCGCCACCTGTCCCCGGCCACCCGCCTTGCTTAGCTACTGCCCGCCGCCGCTCGCCTTCGCCAGCTTCACAAGCTCACCGAAGGCGTTCTGGTCGCTTACAGCGATCTCGGCAAGGGTCTTCCTGTTTATGTCGACGCCCGCCTTATGCAAGCCGTCCATGAACCGGCTGTATGACATCCCGTTCATACGCGCTGCGGCATTGATCCTCGCGATCCACAGCTTTCGAAAGTCCCGTTTCTTGTTACGGCGATCCCTGTACGCGTACTGCAGGGACTTCATCACGGCCTCGTTAGCCCGCCGGAATACCTTGCTCTTCGCGCCGGTGAACCCCTTAGCCATCTTCAGGATCTTTTTGTGCCGCCGCCTAGTGACAAATCCGCCTTTTGCTCTCGGCATCCTAGATTCCTCCTCAGGTACAACCTCAAACAGCCTGCGCCCTTGCTTTGTTTACCTACCCTGCGAGGGGTCTCTATGCGTGGTGCAGAAGCCTTTTCACCCTCGCCGCATCCCCGGGCGCAAGGACCGCGGGTTCCCTCAGGGATCTCTTGACCTTGCCTCGTTTCTTGCCAGTATTATGTCCGCCGTAAGCCTTGTCTCTCATGATCTTCCCGGAACCCGTGACCCTGAACCTCTTGGCGGCTCCTTTGTGAGTCTTGACCTTGGGCACTTCAAGTCTCTCCTTTTCGGGGCGCACATCACACAAAGGCGAGGTGCTGCCTTCTCAATCTACGATCCACGCGCTTCGCGCACGGTTCATCCGGCCTGTTTCGGGGCGAGCACCATGATCATGTGCTTGCCCTCAACTCTGGGCTCTCGCTCGATGACCCCATAGTCTTTGACCTCCTCAGCGAGGTCCAAGAGCAACGCGCGGCCGATGTCGGCGTGAACGATCTCGCGGCCACGAAACCTCACGGTTGCCTTGACCTTGTCTCCGTCCTGAAGAAACTTTTGGGCGTTCCTCACCTTCACCTGGAAATCGTGGCCCTCGATCTTGGGCGTCATCCTGACTTCCTTGATGTCCATGGTCCGCTGTTTCTTCCGGGCCTCTCTGTCGCGCTTCGCCTGCTCGTACTTGTACTTGCCATAATCGAGCAACCGGCACACAGGCGGCTTAGCGTTGGGCGCAACCTCGACAAGGTCAAGGCCCCTCTCCGCTGCGATCCGCAGGCCCTCCCTGACCACCATGATCCCGAGCTGCTCCCCGTTCTCATCGATGAGCCTGATCTCTCGGGCCCGGATCGCCTCGTTCACCCTCAAGTCTTTGGCGATTGTGCCTCACCCCCAAGTTGTTGACTCGCGCAGAGCGCAGTCTTCCCCGGTTTCCGCGTTTTGCCCTTCCTTTCAAAGGCTTCACTCAATGCCGCGCGGTGACGCGCAGAAACGCGGCGATCTGAGGAGGCCTGCACCACACCGACAGCCTCAACCTTAACGTGGCGTAAGGCGGCTCGCGGGCGAATGCGTCGACCTGCCGCGGGCCTCAGGAACGACCTGCTCCTACCGCCGCGACCTCCGCCGCAATGGCGCCCGTCCCAGCCGAAAGAAGCGCTGGCGGTACGCGAAAGGCGGGCATGCCGCCCGCCCAGTGCATAACACCCGCAACGCGATGAAGCCCGCACCCCCATCACTCGGGTGCAAACCACACCAACCTTTGACCTTGCTGGCAGCCCAGATTTCGCGCCCCTCGCCCATCCGTGTCCGTGTCGGCCACGGCGAGTGGGCGGGCGCCGCAAGGTGAGAAGCAGACGGCTTCTACTTGATACCTCTAGGCTATTCAGTTCGCAAATCCGCTTCGCGACGGCCTTCAAACCGGCCCGTCCGCGGCGGAGGGTGCCCGTGACGCGGGACACCGCGCCCTAGCCGCCCGCCCTGGGCGGCCATAGCGCTTTTGAGTATACCACAACAACTGGGCACGGTCAATCGCGGATTCAGCACGCACGCTTCGCGGCACGCTTCACACCTTCGCCTCGATCTCCCGCAAGACCCTGGCCTTGAAATCCGTCAGCGACATGGGGCCGAGATCGCCCTGGCCCCGCGAGCGCACCGACACCGTCCCGCGTTCCGCCTCTCTGTCGCCCGCCACCAGCATGTAAGGCACCTTCTCGACCTGGGCCTCGCGGATCTTATACCCGATCTTCTCGCTGCGGTCGTCCACCTCCACGCGGACCTTCGCATCTGCGAGCTCGGAGGCAACCTTCCGCGCGTAGTCCACGTGCCGATCGGCTATGGGAATGACCCGCACTTGAACGGGCGCAAGCCACACTGGGAACGCTCCCGCATAGTGCTCGACGAGCCCGGCAACGAACCGCTCCATGGACCCCAGAACGGTGCGATGAATCATGACGGGACGGTGCGGGGAGTTGTCCTCGCCGATGTACTCCAAGTCGAATCTCTCCGGCAGGTTGAAGTCGACCTGAATCGTAGGGCCCTGCCAGCCCCGACCGAGCGCGTCTTTCACCTTTACGTCTATGGCAGGGCCGTAGAACTTCGCCTCGCCCTCCATCCTTGTGTAGGGAAGCCCCTTCCGGTCGAGCGCGGCGACGAGCGCGCCCTCGGCCATGTTCCACACCTCGTCCGACCCCACGTACTTCTCCTTATTGCCGGGGTCACGCACGGACAGCTCCATGTCATAGTCTTTGTACCCGAAAGATCTCATCATGAACTCCACAAGGTCCAGCACCCCCACGAGCTCGTCCTCGAGCTGATCGGGACGCATGAAGAGGTGTGCGTCATCTTGGGTGAACCCCCGTACCCGCAGCAAGCCGTGGAGCACGCCGCTGCGCTCGTATCGATACACCGTGCCGAGCTCCGCCCACCTGATGGGGAGATCGCGGTAGGAGCGGGTCCGCGTTTTGTACATCAGGATGTGGAACGGGCAGTTCATAGGCTTCAGGAGGTATTCCACGCCGTCTATGTCGATGGGGGAGTACATGTTCTCGCGGTACCAACCCCAGTGGCCGGATATCTCCCAGAGATCGCGCCGGGCTATGTGAGGCGAGTACACAAGTTGGTAACCGCGCCTCAGGTGCTCCTCGCGCCAGAAATCCTCGATCACCTTCCGAATCATGGCACCCTTGGGATGCCAATAGACAAGGCCCGCGCCAGCCTCTTCGTGGAGGCTGAAAAGGTCGAGCTCCTTGCCGAGCTTCCGGTGGTCTCGCCTCTCGGCCTCCTCCAGCACGTGAAGGTATGCCTGGAGCCCCGCCTCGGTTGGAAACGCCGTCCCGTAAATGCGCTGCAACATCTTGCGCTTTTCGTCGCCGCGCCAGTAAGCCCCCGCCACATTGAGCAGCTTGAACGCCCTGATCTCGCCGGTGGAGGCCAGATGAGGCCCGCGGCACAGGTCGACGAATTCGCCCTGCCGGTAAACGCTAACGACCTCATCCTGCGGAAGGTCCTCGATGAGCTCGAGTTTGTACGGCTCGTCCATCTTGCGGAAGAGCGCCAACGCATCGTCCCGCGAGATCTCCTCTCGGACTATCGGCAGGTTCTCGGACACAATCCTGCGCATCTCTTCCTCTATGCGGCCCAAGTCATCGAGGGTGAAGGGTTCCGGCTTGTCGAAATCATAGTAGAACCCGTTCTCGATTGCAGGCCCTATGGCTAGCTTCACTTCCGGGAAAAGGCGCTTCACGGCTTGCGCCAGCACGTGCGCGGTAGAGTGCCGGAGTATCTCTCGGCCCTCGTCGGTATCGAGGTCCACCGTCACCCTTGCGTCTGTGCCTCTCTCCTCTGCGTCCCCCTGTGATTCCGCGCGAAGCGTACCAGAAATCGGTTGAGCCACTTCTCCTTCACCTCGGCCTTTCCTCAACGTAATCCTCGATTAGGCAAACGAAAAACGAAGCCCCGCCCCTGGAATCACCCAGGGACGGGGCAAACCCGCGGTTCCACCCTGATTGGCGCAGCTGCCGTGGCCCCTGCTTCAGGGAACCACTCGCGAGCCAGCAGATCCGGCCGCACCCCTCGGTACGATATTGGTCGCATGGCCAACAGCGCCCTCTCGTCAGGCACGTTAACGGGTGCGCCCGTCACCGGCTACTTGCGTCACGCGAAGCTGCGCGCTTTCACCGCGAAGCTCAAAGGTGGTTTTCGGCGCCCTACTTCCGGCGGAGGCTTCCAGCCCTCGGCCCCCGCTCTCTATCGGCCGTGGCGCGTACTCGTCCTTCTCATCGCTCTTCCACAAACAGCTCCTTTATTAAAGCCATTATAGACACGCCCCTCCGGCCTGTCAAGGACGGTTTTTGCGCCTTTGCGCCAAGCCAACGCCTGCACACTTGCGCCCCCGCTTGCAGCACCGCGCCGCAGACCCTCGTCGTAAACCCGTTCTAGCTCTGGTCAGTGCGGGTGCCTGCTGGAACGTGCGCCTTGGCGCGGTAAGCTTCGCAGAGGCGACACCCAGGGCACATCGACACGCGGCCTTCGAACACCCTCCGGACCGTGTCCGCGACTCCCTCGCCTCTTCCGAAGTGCAGAACGATCCTTCTGGGGGACACGCTTATGAGGGCGCTCATGAGGAGGTCCTCGTAGTCCACGTCGGTCTCGACGAGCTCGGGCGCCAGCCCCTCAAGGTAATCGTTGTCCACTACCTTCCCCTGGCTATCCAGCAGCCTAAAGAGGCCGCCGGGCCGCACGACCACGTGTACCTCATCGATCTTGGGCTCTTGGATGTCCACGAAGTACTTGAGGAGCCGGATGAACTCGTTATACTCGCGCTCTATCATGTAGTCGTCGACCGCAGCGTCCGTGGCTTCACGCAGCTCGTCGACGAAGTCCTTGAGCCTGAAGCGAATGAACCCGTCAAGAACCAGACAGCTGGCGTTCTCGAGGTAGTCAAGCACCTTGAAGAGCACATCGTTTCTTCGGCGGGCGAAGCACCGTGACTCGTCGTCCCGACTACCACCTTCGCCGACTGTGCCTCCGGTTCTACCGGGCTCGTGCTGACGCGCAAGAGCCGCTGTCGCGCACACGACGACCTTCTCTTGTTCAGCGTCGTCGAAGTAGGGGTAGCGCTCGCGGACCATCTTCGCCACGAGCCCCCTTGCGAACTCATTCACGATCATGTCCGCGAGGACGCTGGCGACGTGGTAACGCACCAGGTCGCGCTGCCCGGTTGGTATGCCTCGGCCCGTGTCGCGCAAATGGAAGCACAGAAACGTGAGAGGTCCTGCGGACCTCTCGGTCATTGATACCTCAATTCCCTTCTCACACAGCATCCGGACCTTGGCGCCGAGCCGGTCCCGGACGACGTTCGTGTGATCCTGGACCCCAATGGCAATGAGCTCCATCAGGATCACGCCCCTTCCCCGACTATTATATGTCCGGCGGCTACCTCGTATACAGTCAAGCCAGGGGCGATTTCCTCACGTTGTCCGGAACGACCATCCATCACCAGTCGTGCCTCTTTGGTCCAAGCAGTCGCAAAGCTCTGCGATGGCTCGGTCCCCCGCACCGGCGAGCGACGAGCCGCGGTCCACATCACATGACGACTCGATGACTCGCCCCGCGCCCGCGTTGTTCTCAGGCCGGTGTCTCGGGCCGGGCGCCGAAATACCTTAAGATCTCCATCGGCAAGGGGAAGAGGATCGTGGAGTTCTTCTCTATCGCGATCTCGGTCAGAGTCTGCAAGTACCTGAGCTGAAGTGCTGTGGGCTCGTTCCCTATGACGATGGCCGCTTGCCGCAGCTTCTCGGCGGCTTCAAACTCGCCGTCCGCCGATATCACCTTCGCCCTGCGTTCCCTCTCCGCTTCCGCCTGTTTCGCCATGGCCCGCTTCATAGTCTCGGGAAGCTCAACTGCCTTTATCTCCACTGCCGACACTTTCACGCCCCAAGGATCTGTAGCCCGGTCCAGGAGAGATCTCAGTTCCTCGTTCAGCTGCTCACGCTTGGCAAGCATGTCATCGAGCTCGTGTTGCCCGAGAACGGAGCGGAGGATGGTTTGACCAAGGAGCGTGGTGCTCTGAACGTAGTTCGCAACCTTGGTCACGGCGAGGCTCGGCTCGTATACGTTGAAGTAAACGACCGCGTCCACGATAACGGGGACGTTGTCGCGGGTTATGATCTCCTGTTTTGGAACGTCGATGGTGAACGTGCGCAGGTCCACCATCCACAGCTTATCGATGCCAAACGGAAAGATGACATTGAGGCCGGGGCGCAACACCCCTGCTAGCCGCCCGAACCTGAACAGCACGCCGCGCTGATACTCAGGAATGATCCTCGGCATTTTCGGAAGGATGAAGATGGGAATGATGATCAGGAGAAACGATAAGACCGAGCCCGCGAGGCTGAACGCGAGCGAGCCCCAGAGGACGCCCAAGCCGAGCATGAACGCGAAGAGCAGCCGCACCCTTGCTATGAGTGCGAGGACCGTCCACAATCCCCACCACGCCGCCACGAACCAGAATACCACCAAAGCTACTTCGCGTAGCCCTGATGCCAACTCCACCACCTCCCCGCACCCTTCCGCAGCTCGCCTGGGGACGCCCGCGCGACATCCTCGGTCCCCGGCGACTTTCCCGGCTTTCTCCAGGATCGCACGCATTCTTACCGAAGTGAGAGCGTCTTCCTCCTTAGCAGCGGAACCGGAAGCGGGTAGGGCCAAAAGGAAAGCGCCACCCAGGGCGACGCCGTACGGCCGACTTCCTGTCAATCCTCCAGTGGGAAGCACAGCCGGGTGCTACGCTTGGCGGCTTCGGAACGTCCAGGCGCGGGGCACAAAAATGGTGCGACGTGCTGGAATTGAACCAGCGACCTCAGCGATGTCAACGCTGCGCTCTAGCCAACTGAGCTAACGCCGCACTTCGGTAGTCTACTAGCTTCAGGGCACCGCAGCGCCCTGTGCACAACCATATTCTAGGCAACCTCGTGACGTTTGTCAAGCACGAGATGGCCGCGGCCCGGGCGCGTGATGTGGCCGCGGTCATCTCGCGTGTGCGCTCATGGCCGTGCGGCGGGGCACACCAGCGGGCAGCCTCATATCGCCTGAGCACGGTTCACCTGAGCACGGTCGGTCCGCGTCGGGGCCGAGCGCTCTCGCTCTCTATCACATGAACACAACGACTTCCGGAACACCGACCCGTCTCAGGAACACGTACTGGGGCTCGGACACCCGGAAAACAGAGATGTTCCCCGAGCCCCTCGGGACAAGCGCCACAAAGAATCCCACCGGGGCTATGCTGAAGATGAACGGCGTGACCGCCACACCGCCGATCGTCTGGCGAAGAGCGGTGACTTCATCCATGAACGTCTGCCCCCCTCACAACATTTCCCTAGTGGCGCGACATCAGTACGGTACGCCACCTATACCGGGCATTCCCGGCGTTGCGGAACCCATCGGTTCAATGACCCTGCACTCGGGAATACCGAGCCGCCTGAGGAAGGCGAATTCGTCAGCCGATAACCGTACTATGGTGACAACCTCGTGAACCTCGTCCTGGACGACGAGGAAGTATTGGTGCTCGCCGACTCTGAAAACGCAGTGGAACACGGTACGGGCACCCATCGCTTTCATCGTCTGGGCAGCGTTCTCCACGATCGTGTCCCCTCCTCCCGAATTGGTAGTCCACCCTATCCTATGCAGACGCGCGGGAACCCGTTCCACGGAGCCACCTGACCGCGGAGGGCCCGGCCGAGCGCGGGCTATTCCCGCCTGCGCGCCGGGATTCGCACTGGTCGGAGAGGATGCGGGATTGAAAGAAATGCGGGAGCGCTGCCTCCCAAGTGTCCGGAAGCCGCTTGTCAACCCGAAGGACTTCTGCCATATCAAAAACCTCCTGATGAAACATGGTTTCGTCATCAGGAGGAAGTCCTTGGTCCCGTTTAGGTTGGTTTAGGGGCAACGGTCTCGCGGTCCAAACAGCTGGAAATCGAAAAGTGGTAGTGACTACCAAGAGGTCGGCTACCAGGCGGTACACAATAATGGAGGCGACACCCGGATTCGAACCGGGGATAGCGGTTTTGCAGACCGCTGCCTTGCCACTTGGCTATGTCGCCCCACAGCCCCAGATATATAAATTATGGAGCGGAAGACGGGATTTGAACCCGCGACCCTCGCCTTGGCAAGGCGATGCTCTACCCCTGAGCCACTTCCGCTCGAATCATTGCTTGCTTCGCTCACCTGCGGCGGAACTCCACGGCAACACGGCGATCCGCCGCTCGCGTAATTTAGTTTAGCACGTCCCGGCCGGATTTGCAATACCCCCCTTGCCCGCTACTTGGCCTCATGAATGTCCCAGTTGAAGGTGTCGCGCCGTGAGGCGCGCCGCAAGCGCGCCGTCCCCGGATGGCAACACCGATAGCCTTAGGCACGACCCCTCCGCCGAAAAGTGGCGTGAACTTTTGGCGACATACTTAGCCCCCCGGCAGGATGGGAATACTATTGTCTGAGAACCCGTTTGGGAGAACTCGTCCAGAAGCGGGGGCGAGACTGTGGCTATCGATGAGCGCGACCGCCAACTCACCGTGAAAGTACTGAAGGCCATTCGAGACGACGCAGGGCTCCAGGGGTATGAGATAAACGTGACCGCCCGGGATGGTGTTGTTCACCTCGGGGGCATTGTGGACGTGCTCGCGGAGAAAGCAAGAGCCGAGGAAATAGCGTCAGGCGTCGATGGAGTCGTCGCGGTGGAAAACGACCTCACCGTGTGCACAGACGGGGCCATCACCGACGCCGACGTGGCTTTCGAAGTCTCCGAAGAGCTTAGGCTCGATCCCAAGGTTGACACAGGCCAGATCTACGCGGAGAGCCAGCGGGGCACGGTCCACCTGTACGGGAAAGCTGACTCCCCCGTCGCGGAGCAGGCTGCCATCACCGCAGCCTCGAGGGCGCGCGGAGTCGAAGAAGTGGTGAGTCACATCAGAGTTAACAGCGACACTCCTCCTGCTAGCCCGGTCGCAGTGGGCCGTGGGGGCAAAGTCATACCGGCGGCAACGGATGAGCCCGCCAGTCACGAGGAAGTCCCAGAGCCGAATAACGGCCATGCGGGCATGGGTCCGCGCCGGCAAGCTCCGGTACCACAGGAGGCAGCCTACGAAATCAAGCGGGCTTTGGGCGATCACCCGTCGCTCGCAGAACGTGTGTCGGTCTCGACTGCGGACGGCAAAATCGTCCTCCGCGGCGAGGTCGCGGATCTCGAACAAAAGCGCGCCGTCGAAAAGATCGTAGGGCCCATCATCGAGCGCTTTGGCAGAGAAATCGTCGGCCTCGACATGCGCATCACTGTCGACACTCGCTGATCCTCGCGGCCTTCACGCGGCCGCTGAGTATGACGCCGTGAGCCTTCGCTTCTCTTCTTGACAGCGCCAGGGCCGCCGGTCTGGCACGACTTGGTGTGGAAGGTCTAGCCATATCGCGCTCCGGGCTCGAACGAGGCGCGCGGAAGGCGTGTCGCCTCCCTGCCCGGGGAGGCAAGCTCGGTGGCCTCTGACAGGACGGCACGCGCCGAAAAGCCGAAAAACCGGAAAGCTGAAAAGCAGTGCGAACCCCTGACTGAGACCAGTGAACCTCCCCGGCAGCTGCAAATCCGGGCGATAACGGCGACGACTTCGTGGGCTTCAATCGTTCCAAGGTGGCGCAACGTGGGAGAGTTCAACGGTCTCCTGGCGATATACTTAGTATCTCAGCCAGAAGCTCGGCACCAGCAACACCAGGACCGGATAGAGCTCAAGCCTTCCAAGCAGCATGCAAAGGCTTAGCACCCATTTGCCTAAGGCAGGCAGAGGTACATAGGTATACGTCGGCCCGACGATCCCCAGCCCCGGGCCCACATTCCCGAGGGTGGCCGCCACCGACGAGCACGCGCTCACCATGTCTAGGCCCAGCGCCATCATCACAAGGGAGGCCGAAATGAAAACGAATACATACAGGAACACGAATCCGAGAACCCTGTTCAAGACATCGGGTCTGATAGCTTCACCATTCAGCTTCGCGACTGAAACCGCCTTCGGGTGAATCAGCCTCTGAAGCTCCCTGCACCCGTGTTTGAAAACCATGAGCACCCGGGCCACCTTGATCGCACCGCTCGTGGAGCCGGTGCACCCTCCGATGAACATCAAGCCCAAAAGGATCCCTTTGGCGAGAGACGGCCAGGCATCAAAATCGGCAGTGGCAAACCCAGTAGTCGTTATCACCGATGATACTTGGAAAGCCGCATCTCGCACCGCGCCAACAAGCCCTGACGATCCGCTGAAGTAGAGGCTCAAGGCTACCGTGCAAGTTGCCACGATCACCACCAGGAGATAAAACCGTAGTTCAGCGTCAGGGAGAATAGCCCTGTGGCGGCCATGAAGCGCGCGGAAGTAGAGGGCGAAGTTCCCCCCAGCGGCAAGCATGAAAAAGATTATCGTGGACTGGATAAATGGACTTTGCCACGCGCCTATGCTCGCTGTCTTTGTCGAGAAACCCCCGGTCGACACCGTGGCGAACGTGTGAGTCACCGAATCAAAGAGACTCATGCCACCTAGGCATAGGAGAATGATCTCTGCCAGGGACATGCCCGCGTATATACCCCAAAGCGCTCTCGCGGTTTCCCTTATCCTCGGCTCAAGTCTCTCAGGGACCGGGCCGGGAACCTCTACTTTGAAGAGCCTTGCGTCCTCCAGCCCGAAGTTGGGCAGAACGGCAATGAAGAGGACGATAATTCCCATGCCGCCCAACCAATGAAGAAGGCTTCGCCACAACAGTATCCCGTGGGGTTGTGCCTCGATATCCGCGATCATCGTTGCGCCCGTCGTGGTGAATCCGGAGATCGCCTCAAAGAACGCATCAGTGAACGACGGCAACGTCCCGTATAGGACGAACGGAAGTGCCCCCACGGTCGCTGCCGCCACCCACCCGAGGGTGACTATGGCAAAGCACTCTCTATTGCGCACTCCCTGGTCACCGCGAGAAAGTCTCTTAACGATGGCTCCGGACGAGACAGCTATAACCATCGACAGCAGGAAAGCTGGGGCGTCCCCCTCGCGACAATATACGGAGACCCCCGCTGGGACTATTGCAAGGAAGCCCAGCAGAATGACCAAGGATCCTACCACGTTGGCAACAGCCTTGAGACTCACGACGTCTCTCCCTCGCCTTGACTATCTCACACCGAAATAGAACTCCAGCAAGGGCCCAGCCCTCGGGGAAGCAAAGATCAGCACATGGTCCCCAGGGCACATCACCGTGTCTCCTCTCGGGACGACCACTGCATCACCTCGCACGATCGCGCCGACCACGACTTCCTCCGGAAGGCCGATCTGCCTCAGAGACTTGCCAGAGACGCTCGACCCCGGAGAGACGACGACCTCCACGACCTCCAGATTCCCTTCTTTCAAAAGGGACAGGGTCTTGACGTTCGGTTTGGGAATCGCGCGAAGAACCGTGCTCGCGACGATGAGTCGCGGGATCACGGTAACGTCGATCCTCATTCTCTTCGCCGTGGGCACGTAGTCTTCCCTGTGAAGCTCGGCGACCACCCTTTGGACGCCCAAGTCTTTAGCAAGAAAGCCCGCCAGAAGGTTAGTCTGGTCCTGACCAGTTACGGCAATGAAGGAGTCAGCAGCCTGAATGTTTTCTTCTCGAAACAGGTCTGGCCTTGTTCCGTCAGCGTTTACTACAAGGACATGGTGTAGTCTCTCGGCTAGTTCCTGACACAACTCCTTGTCGCGTTCTATCAGCTTGACGAACGGGCCGTACTTTCGGTGAGTCTCAAGGTACTGGGCAAGGATGAACCCCGTCCTCCCGCCTCCCAGGATGACCACGTTCCTGGCGGCTTGGTCGCTTTTCCCAACTAGCCAGCCTATTCTCCGTCGGAAGGCCCGACTTGCCGATGATGAAAATGTCATCCCCAGGCAGGATGCGCGTGCTCCCGTGAGGGATCAGAACCTCCCACTGTCGTGAGATCGCGCCTATTGTGCAGTAGGATATGCTTGCGTCACTTATGGTCTTGTTGGCTATGGGGGAGCCCTCCTGGACGCTGAACCCCACCATCTGGATCTTGCCGTCCGCAAAATACTCTATGTCTGTGGCCGCCGGTGCCCTCAAAAACTTGATTATCTCGTACGCCACGGCCTCCTCTGGGTTTATCACCGCGTCGATCCCGAGTTGCTTGTTCGAGAGCGTCCAGTTCTTGAGGCCTTGATACTCCGGATTCCTTATGCGCGCGATCGTCCTCTTGACCCCCAGCCTCTTTGCGATCATGCACGCTATGATGTTGATCTCATCGACATCGGTCACCGCGATGAAGAGCCCTGCGTCTTTTATGGAGGCCTCTTCCAGGACCCTGGCGCTCGCACCGTTGCCATGGACAACCAGCACATCGAGGTTGTCCTCTACCTCCCTGAGGACAGCCTCGTCTCGATCGATGACCACGACGTCGTGCCCATCTTCTGACAGTCTCTTCGCTATCTCGAACCCAACTTTCCCGGCACCTATCACGATCGCCCTCACTGAATCACGCCCCCCACGTCCGCTCCCAGGAAGCACGCAAAACCCGCGTGATAGACAGAAGGAGCAAGGTCGCCGCGTGTCACGTATCTGTGCCGAGCACCGCTGCTTCGGGGCCCGCTCACACAAATGCCGGCACCGCAAAGAACGCGAATGCCGACAGAGAACCGCCCAGGTGATACCCATGCACGATACTTACGCCTATGCGAACCTGGCTCCCTGAATCACTTACCCTTGAGACTCAACCCCCCGCGACCATCACGCGACCCCTCTCATCGAATGGACGATTGGAGCTAGGCCATTCAGTTCGACGTCCGACGCTCCTTCTCCTCATGGCCACCCCAAAACCCGCACAGCGCAACATCCCCGGCCCACGATAGTGGCGGCGAATGGCGGCGGAGACATCTAGAAGAAGTCAAATCGGCGCGGTTGTATCGAGGGTGGTTCAACCTTGGCATGAGTTCATGAGAGGAGGGGAAGGCGCGGCACGGCCACGCAAGAGCAGGCCCGTATGTACAGACGAGCCCCCGGAGAACTGGGTTTACGAAGAAGGCACCCGCCCTGGCGGAGGCAGCTGCGCGACCGTGGCTCACGCGTCTTCGCTTCCCGACGCGCCCCGGGCCGCTCGCGTACAAAATATGGTGCCGAGGGCCGGAATTGAACCGGCGACACGCGGATTTTCAGTCCGCTGCTCTACCAACTGAGCTACCTCGGCTAACAAAATGGCGGAAGCGACGGGATTCGAACCCGCGATCTCCTGCGTGACAGGCAGGTATGTTAGACCAGCTACACCACGCCTCCGCAAACATCTATCTTTAATTGTCGTTTCTTGCTCTTGGTGGGCGAAGGCAGATTTGAACTGCCGACCCCCTCCTTGTAAGGGAGGTGCTCTCCCAACTGAGCTATCCGCCCGCTTGTCAAAGTCTTGTCGCTCGCCTTGGCGTCTCCCCGCCCGGCGCAAGACCAATTATAACCCAACCAGAAGAACGAGTCAATACCGGTCGTCGTCGCTCCGGCAAGTTCATCCTTCCGCAAGACCGCGGCCGGTCCGCGCCCTGGAGTGCACCACGCACCGGAGGCGGGGACTACCTCACCCTCCGAGAGGCATTCGCCACCTTCTCAAGGAGATCAATCTCCTCGAGCGCTTTGCCCGCGCCTGTCACGACGCTCATGAGCGGATTGTCGCCGCATCTCACCGGCATTCCTGTTTCCTTCGAAATGTAACGGTCGATGCCTCGCAGCAGCGCCCCTCCGCCGGTGATGACTATCTCCTTGTCTATCACGTCGCCTATGAGCTCCGGCGGAGTGTTCTCGAGCGTGCTGCGGACGCCCGCGGCTATGGCCGCCATCGGCTCTGCCAGGGCCTCCCGGACCTCTTGTGACGTCAGCGTGATGCTCTTCGGCAGACCTGTTACATAGTCTCTTCCGCGCACCTCCATAGAGAGCTCCTCTTGCAACGGCCACACAGAGCCTATGCCGATTTTGACGTCCTCCGCCGTGCGCTCGCCTATCATCAGGTTGTAATTCCGCCTTACATGCCTCACTATGGCCTCATCCATGTCGTCTCCGCCAACCCTCACGGAACAGCCAGAGACAATACCACCAAGCGAGATCACAGCGGCGTTGGTCATGCCGCCTCCGATGTCCACCACCATGCTGCCCGTCGGTTCCTGGACAGGCAGGCCTACGCCGATAGCAGCCGCCACGGCCTCTTCAATGAGAAACGCCGCGCGGGCACCTGCTTCAATGGTGGCATCGATCACCGCCCTTCGCTCCACCTCGGTCACATCTGCGGGAACCGACACGATGACTCGCGGCCGCACCAGCGCCCTTCCGCGGCATCCTCTCCGGATAAGGTAGCGAAGCAAATGCTTGGTCATCTCGAAATTCGCGATGACGCCCTGTTTCAGAGGGCGTACGGCACGAATAGCCCCCGGCGTCCTCCCGATCATTTGCTTGGCCTCGCTGCCAACCGCCAACACCTCGCCGCTGACTTCGTCGATGGCTACAACCGACGGCTCAAACATGACGACGCCTCGCCTAGTCACGTACACGAGCGAATTGGCGGTGCCCAAGTCTATTGCCATATCGCGGACAAAAAAGCTATACCCATTACGCGCCACAGTCCTGTGCTCCTTCTTCTGCCCTCTCTTCCAACCGTCACGGCTTGTTCAGAATTGAGAGCCTGTTGTCACCCTGGCCTTGCGCCTTAGGTACCTGGGTCTTCTGTTTTTTGGGCTTCTTCTTTTCCCTTTTCGCAGGCACTTTCGCACCCAACCACGATCCCCCCAGGATCGACCGCGTTCCACGGAAAACGTGGATTCTCCCAAGAGGCTATTCTATACTGCTCCCGTCATTCCTGCCGTTCACCCGCGTTCAACGGGTGTTTCCATCAGTTCCCTCTCGCATGGCGTCAACAAGCGATGGAAGGACCTCCCCCGCCTTCGCATGTATCACCACATCCGCACGGACATCGTAGCCGGTGGGCATCAGGTTTATTATCGCGAGATGCGGCGCCATCGCCGGGAGATAACACACCGGCGCTACTTCAAGACTAGACCCGACCGCGAGGAGAAGGTCGCACTCCGCCACTGCCTGCTGGGCCAAAAGGAAATCAACAGGCAGGGGATCTTCAAAGAGCACAACGTCGGGCTTGATGAGACCGCGGCACGCGTCGCATCTCGGTAGCTCGCCAAGTCCGACGGCGTCCAGGACAACCTTGATATCGTAAGTCTTGCCGCACTGCACACACGTGCCGGTCCGCAGGTGACCGTGGACTTCGAGCACGTTCCTCGATCCCGCGCGTTGATGCAAGCCGTCGATGTTCTGGGTGACCACTACATCAACGACACCCATTTTCTCGAGCGCGGCGATGGCTCTGTGCCCGTTGTTCGGTCGCGCGGCTTGTAATGTCTCGACGAGCTCCACGATGAACCGGTAAAACGCTTCCGGCGTCGTCCGAAAAGCGGTGGCGGACAGCACCGCCATTGGATCGACGCGGCTCCAGAGACCCGTGCCGGGGCTACGGAAGTCCGGGATCCCGCTCTCCGTAGATATGCCAGCGCCGGTGAGAACGACACACTTCCCTGCGCTCCTCACCATCCTGGCAAGCTCAGTGATCTGCCTGGAGATCGAAGACGACTCCTCCGCACCGCCGCTTCGGGACATTCTTCCTTCCCCCCCACGTGTCCAAAGTGCGCACAGGGGCCTGTCCTGGTTTCGGCCTGCATCCCTCAAGAGCGGGCGAATCAGGAAGACCCCGCGCTCCTCCTCCCCTCTCCGCCGGGCGGACCACCGCCGAATGGGGCACGGACCCCCGTCCACCAGGCCCTACCACTGGCCAGACGAGGGCCGCAGCCAAGTAACGTGCCATCGGGCCGTTCAGTCTTCCCATATTACGCCAGTGCAGCCGAGTTAAAGTGCGCCAAGCTGCCGCCCTGCTCGCGGAAGCTGGCACTGCTCGGAAATCGCAACAGTCTCTGCCACGAATCCTCGCCTGGTTCCATAGAGCCGCCAGCGTTGCCGGTGCTTGCACGATGGCGCGCAGCGGATCGGGCCATCCCGCACGCCGAATTCGCACGAGGCTTCCCGCAGGCGCGCCGTCCCTGAAGAACAAGGCCGGTTACCTTAGGTGGCACTTGCACGCCCTAAAGCAGGGCCGACTTCTGGCTGGGAAAAACCAACGGTCTCGTGGCCGCCTACTCAGTCCAGGTCTAGCCCACGGAGTTCGGACGCAAGCTTCCTACGAGCGTAATGAAACAAGTACTGTTGGGCATAGCCTGCGAGCTCGCCGAACCTCTCCCGAGCAAACTGCGTTATGGTCGCGGCCGAGACTTTGCTTCCCCCGAAATAGACATATCGCATCACCCTTGTCATCCAAACGTCAATCGGAAATGCCTCATAGAAGCCGAGCGAGAACAGAAGGACGCAGTCGGCCACCTTCTCGCCCACACCTCGCAGGCTCATCAGTCTCTCTTTTGCGCCTCCGTATCCGAGGCTTCGTAGAGCTTGAAGATCGATGTCACCGGACGCTACTCTCTCTGCCGCGGCTTTCACATACTGCGACCTGAAACCCGCGCCGCACCTCACAAGGTCGAGGACGTCCGCCGATGCAAGCCGACCCGGGGTCGGAAAGCTGTAATACGATGTTTGCCCGGATCCGCGGCCACCGTGCGTCGGAAGGCCGTCGTCATTCTCCTGAAAGATGGGATCGCCGTAAGCTCTCGCTATACGCTCGACCGCTCGGCGGATGAGGGGAATGGCGTTCCTGGCAGATAGGATGAATGACACCAGGCATTCCCATGGTTCCTGTCGCAGCAAGCGAAGGCCGGTGAACGACCTTACCGCCGAGTCGAGCGTGGGGTCCATGCTGCGCAGCCGCTCCTCAATGTCCGCCTGGTCCACATCGAGCGAAAAGTAATCGGTCGCAAGGTGAATGACCTCTTCTGAACCAGGCTTGATGAGGACGAGTGAATCACCCTCCTGTGCAGCTCGAATGACTCTCCCGCGCACGACGCCGGTGAACACGCCGTCCTCAAGGTCCCAGCGGAACGCTTGTCCGGATTCCAGGGTTTCCTTGAGGTCAAATGGTGAAATGCCTGAGATGACCGCGTTATCCCGCCGCATCTCTATCTTTGGCACCACCAAGCTCACTTCGCCCCTCTTCTTTCGAGTTCTCGCAGCAAAACGCCCAGCTCGTCGAGGCGCTCTCCGAAGCCGGCGAAGTCACCGTCACGGAGCCGTCTGTTGGCGTCCTCATACACCTGAAGAGCACGACCAACTAGCTCAGACAGGACCCCGGTGTCGCTGTCCTGCGGGGAAGCCGGCGCCGGCACTCCAAGACCGTTTCCGGGCTCCGCGGCCGCACTGCGCCTTGGAACCGCTGTACCGGCACCAAACACGGCGGCCAGGGCGCCCTCCAGGGTCGTGTCCATGGCCACGGCGTCGCCGAAGGAGACCACCACCCTCTTCAATTCCGGCAGATCGCTCCGCTCCGCAAGAAGATACAGCGGCTCCACGTAGAGGATCGAATTCTCTATCGGGATAGCAAGGAGGTTTCCCCGCACAACCTTCGACCCCCGCTGGCTCCACAGGGTGAGTGCCTGCGATATGGCCGGATCCTGATCGATCCTCGATTCAACCTGCATGGGCCCGTATACAAGGCGGTCTTTAGGGAAGCTGTAGAGCACAAGCTGCCCGTAGCCGGGGAAATCGTTCCTGGCGGCAAGCCATGCGATCATGTTGTCTCTGCCTGACGGAGTGAACGGCACGGTGAGCACGTACTCGGCCCGCTCATCACCTGGCATACGCATGAACACGTAGTATGGCTGCATGGTCTGGCGCTCGCCACCGTACACCTCTGCTGGGAATTCCCAGAAATCCTCCTGTTTATAAAGAGCATCCGGCTCCGTCGTATGATACTTGCCGAGCACGCGGGCCTGGATCACGAACAGGTCTTCGGGGTAACGCACGTGGGCCTTCAGAGACACGGGCATTTCGTCCATCGGCACGAACATCCCCGGGAAGATACCGCACAGGGTCTTTATGATGGGCTCGTCAGGGTCGGGGGTGTAAAACGTCACTTCACCGCTGTATGCGTCAACAACGACCTTGACTGAGTTTCGAATGTAGTTGATTCCATCCTCGATGGGTTGAGAATACGGATAACGATCGCTCACGACATACGCATCCCACATCCAGAAGAGTCTCCTGTCCGCAAGCACCAGGTACGGGTCCCTGTCATACCTGAGAAAGGGCGCTATGGCCTGTACGCGGTCGCGGATGTTCCGAACGTATAATACCTGGCTATCTCTGCTCATGTCCGAAGACATCAGGAATTGCATGCTCCCGAATCGCGCGGCGAACAGAAGCCTTCTCCAGAACGACGACAACCGGACGCCGCCGCGCCCTTCGTAGGTCGTGTAAGTGCCAGATTCCCCTGCGGGGTAATCGAATTCCCGAGCGGACGTCCCGACCACCACGTACTCGTCAGTGCACTCCCCGTAGTAGATCTCGGGACGCACCACGTCAAATCCCTCGTCGGTCCGCAGCGGAATGTCCCTTATCGTGAAGCTTGGAAGCCCTTCAGCAGAAACCCGCGTTACGTCGCTCATGACCAGCCCATAGCCATGGGTGTACACCAGGTGTTCGTTCACCCATGTCCTCGCCTGCGCCGGCAGTTCGGCCAGGGACAGCTCGCGCGCAGACAACGCCATCTGCCGAGTCTTGCCGGCTACCGTGTATCTGTCGATATCGACGTCATTGAATCTATAGTATACCCTGATCTCCTGAAGTTGGTTTAGGGTCTGAGAGAGGGGGCGCCAATCCCAGAGCCTGATGTTGTTGACAGTATCCTGGTAAGCGGTCAAAAGTCTCTCTAGCGTCAGATCGTTGCGGACATCGAGGGGCCGCACATCTATGTCGTCCAAGCCGAACGCCTGCCTGGTCGCCTCGATGTTATACCTTATGTAGGGCCGCTCTCTCGATAGCTCGCTGGGCTCCACTGACAGCTTCTGGATAATGGCGGGGTAAACCGTGCCCAAAACAAAGGATGCCACGACAAGCATCCCCACGGTAGCAAGAACGACCTTCTCCCCACGCATGAAGGGGCTCGCAAGCACCGAAGCCGCCGCAACGATCGCTATCATAGAGAGAATCTTGAGGGCAGGCAGCGTCGCATGAACGTCCGTGTAGCCAGCGCCGAAGACGACGCCTCGGTCGGAGTATACAAGCGCCAACGCCATGAGCCGGTAGCCCCAAGCTCTCAGCAGAAGGCAGAGCGCAACCAGGCCAGCGACGTGGCGTTTGGCCGTCATGGTCCCGGTTACGTGGGTGCCCCTCAGGCCGATGGATCGCGTCACAATATAGATCGCCGCCACGAGCGCCGTGGTGACAAGCACAAGGGTCATGAGGAGAGAGTAGACGAGTCGCCAAAACGGCAGGCCGAACATGTAGTAGCCCACGTCTAGGCCAAACAAGGGGTCCTTCACCCCTCCCGGCGCTCGGTGCAGGAACTGCTGAACTGTCATCCAATGCGAGGAGGTTTCCAAGCCCGCGAGCATCCCGATGAGGATGCTACCGACCAGGAGAACAGCCCTCAACCTCTGTGTTGTGAGCCGCATCGGGATATCGAAGGACCGAAAACCCAATCCCAATGAAAGCCTTCCGAGACTCCTTCCTGCCACCTTGAGGTTAGCGTAAGAGAAGATGGAGAAGACCGCAGCGACGATGAAGCCGACCATCGCCCGTGACAGAATTGGCACCCAAAGCGCTTGCAGGTATCCCAATTCCCGGAACCACATAACATCAGTGATGAACGTGGCCATCCCGCGAAACGACGCGGCGAACGCCACAACCACCGCGATCAGTGCGAACCAGAAGTACCGCCGGATCACCGCATTTCCTCCGTCCACGCCCTGTGGCCGTCGGCTCATGCACCCGGCGCGACCAAGTCGCGCCCGTCTCGCGCGTGGATCCGACCCTCAGAGCGGCTGCCGCGCCCCCGAGCGGACAGGTCTGCGCCATGCGTCATGAGCCGTCGTACGTATCAGCCTTTTTATCCTTCGTCAGCCGGCACACGATTCCTGCCACAGGCTCGGCTGTGGTTTCCATCCCAACCGACCTTCTGGACGCGCAAGATGGGAGAAAGAGCCAGGCCGCATTCAGGAACCCAAGCGCATGGCCCAACATGACCGCCCTCAACTCGGGATCTTCGGCCCATTTGGCTTCCACAGTGCATATGTGCCCCAGCGCGAGGCATGCGTCAGCGAGTCTCGTCTCCATGGACCAATGCTCCATAAACATCCCCCCGTGACTTGGCCGTGGCGGCATGCCTGCATCAACGCCTCCTCACGCCTCGCTGCGCCCTGGCGCCGCGATCGCCCGTTCCCAGCGTCGCTCGGCTTTGCTCCACACAAGGCCCGCGTAATTCATCCACCAGTGGACGAGCCACCCGGGCCACAGCGAACCCGCCATTTGGTTTAGAACGCAGAAACCGACGGCCAGACTCGACGGAACTACCAGGGCGTACCACGAGAGGAGCGCGCTCTTGCCGCGGGTCGCCACCTTCATCGGGACGAAGTGCAAGAGGCCGAAGGCTAGGGACGACAATGCAACCCCGGCCACTAGCGCGCACTCGGGGGGAGCACCAAGGTTCTCGACCATCGCCGCGGCACCGGGCAGCGCAAGGCCGCGGAACGCAAACTCCTCCACAAAGGTCTGCGAGAACGTCATGGCCGCCCCCACAAGCGCGACGCTCGCGGGGCTGCTATTGGCGAGAGCCAGGTACGCGCCGCCGGGGTTGATGGCACCACTTTCTACGAGGGCCCTCACGGTCGACCGGAAGAGGTAGGCCTGAACCAGCCGACTCATCGCAAAGCCCGTCACACATAGAGCACACATATGCCACCAAGGGCATGCCGCGAGCCTCCTGACGCAAAGGCCGGTCGCCAGCAGCGGGTCTCTGCCGTACGCCACCCAACCGACGGTAAGCAGGGCGGTTCCCAAAAGCGGCATGCCGTCGATAGTCCGGTCACTCTTGAGACTCACGCTTTCCTTCGACGACCTCTTGATGTCCGCAAGGACCCTGATGACGAAACTGAAAGCCAGCGACGAATACACGATGCCCGTCATGCCTTTCACAACCCATCTGCAAGAGCCATCGCAACCGACTTGGCATTCTCAACAATGGTCCGGCCGTCGCGCCAACCCGTCAGCAAGGCCATGTAGGCCCTTCGATAGAACTCGCAATACGGGTCGACGGCGAAGAGGTTGCCTCCCTGAGCGAGCGCGTGCGCTCGGCAGCCGCCCCCGCAGAAGTACGCCACCTTACACCGGAAGCAACTGGGGATCTCATTTACCTGGGGCACAATGCCCCTGCCCACGCGGCGCATCCGCGAAAGCGAGCCACCCGGCAGCCTTCCAAGGAGCATTTCGGGACGGTGCATCAACGGGCACGGATACACGGCGCCGTCCGGGCCGACGCTGAGGATCTTGTATCCGGCACCACACCCGGCTTTCACGCGCAGGTCTATCGCAAGATCAGCGTCGAGAGCCTCTGACAAGCCCTCCCGGTCCTGAAGGGTCGACTCCACGAACGAGGCGAAGCACGCAAGGAGATCGCGAGGCGCTATCGAAAGATCGGCTGCGTGACATGCGCCTCGACCTACTGGCATGAAAAGGCTGAAGTGGTAGCCGACCCCGAGATCCCTGGCAAGCTTTACGATGCCTTGCAGCCGTCCGAGGTTCCTCCTGGTGAGGGTGGGCACGATCTCGATCCCGCTCACGCCCGCGGACTGCAATGCACGGATGCCCCGCATCACCGCGTCGAAACTGCCGCAACCTCGTGCCAGTTCGTGGAGAATGGGGTCGTCTGACTCGACGCTCACTTGCACCCTGGCTCCGCAGTCCTTCACGAGCTTAGCCTCGGCCTCGCCGACCAGACACCCGTTGGTGAGGAGCACGACGTCGTCAAATCTGCCCGCGGCAGACGCCAATATGTCGCCTATGTCGTCACGGAGAAACGGCTCTCCCCCGCTTATCACAAGACACCTCGGTTTCTCGGCCGCAAGCACATCCAGCAGGGATAGCGCATCTTCGGTCGAGAGGTCGCCGGCACGAGGCATGTCGTCGGCCGCGAAGTAACATGCTGGACAAGAGAGGTTGCATCGGTCAGTGACGTTGAAGTACACTCGACCGAGACCCACCGCTTCTCCAGCCTCCACGATGAAGCCCGCCTCCAGGAGGTAACGGAGAAGCCCCTCCACCTCTCCGGGGTCAGCTCCCCGCAGGACGCATTCGCGCTTGACAAGGTCACTCGCTACCAGGTTCCCAGGGTTTTCCGCGAGCTCATACGCCTCACGAGTCAACTTGACCCACTCGATGTTTTTGGGATTCACCAGCACATACTGGCCCTCAACCTCGGACACTCGCACTTCAGGGGAGATCGTGTAGACCTTCTCATCCATCCGCGTCGAGGCCCCCTCCTTCAACCGTCGGCCCATGCGAGGGTGTGTCAGCGACTGGCGACGTCCATCGGCAGCCGGGCCTTGCCGGTCCTGAGCAGGGCGACGACGCCCTGGGCGACGTGCTTTGCCCTGTTCCTGGGTTCAGGCCGGGAAGGACCTGCCATCGTCGACACAAACAGCGGGGGCAGGCGGCGAGGCAGCAACCCGTTGTCTCGCCGCCCGCCCATGCTCCCCGCGGCCGGGCTTAGCCTATCGTGACCCGATGACCCCAGAGTCTGAAAGTGAAGCAATACCCGTCGATCGCAAGGTCCATCCTGATCTTTCTGCCAGCAAGCCTTCCGTACACCGAGTCCACCCCCTTTCCCCACCTAGCGCTGCGGGAGACTGGATGCGCTGGCCTGAGCCGGCCCAGGTCGCCTCTGGCAACCCCAGTCTATCAATCGCGGGCCGGGCGCGCTATTGCCCGAACGGGGGACTTGTGGTGGCTCCAACGGGTGAACCTCGGCTCAACGCACGCCACGGCTCCACACGTATCTCACGGCCTCGGACCGGTTTTTCACCCGGAGTTTCCTGAATATGCTGGCCACGTGCGTTTTCACGGTGTTGACGCTGATGTACAGTTCCTGCGCGATGTCTTTGTTCCTCAAGCCCTTGGCGAGGAGCCTCAGGACATCCAGCTCGGTCCTGGTAAGGTACACTGGCGCCTCTCGTTCAACAGGCTCCATCCGCGCGCCTTGAGCAGCCCACGCATCACCTCCGGCCCCCCCGCTTGACGCGCACGAGTCCTTCGACAAGACAGCCGGTGATTCACGCAGCACCGCGCCAAAACCGACGGCGTCGCCTGAGACGCCCGCGCCTGCTGGAGCAGTTGTGGCTGCCAAGGCTGAACAAGGCGTGATCCTCAAGGTGCCGACGACCTCGACGTCACCAACGGACACGGCCGAGTCCAGATCGACCAAGCGATCCACCGTTCCGTCGTCAAGCACAAGCACCTTCAACCTGCCCATTCCCGTCCCCCCCAACGGAGTCATGCCAGAGGACCCAAGCGGAAACCCGCCGCGGCCTTCGCGAACGTTTAGCTTCCTCTTTTGTTCATTTAGCCGTGTTCCTCTGCGATAGTCGCCTGTGGAGCCATGCAGTAACCATATATCGCCATCTCTGGGCCCCACTGCCATGCCTCAATCATATCACCATATTTTGGCAGCGTCAAGGACCGGGGTGGTGTCCGCGTGCGACGACGGCTCTGCCGCAGCTTCGTCCCGATGATGCTGCCGCCGTTGAGGCAGGGATCGGCACCGAAGTGATCGTCACAACGTCGCGCTGCCCTTCAGCACGCACGTGTCGCCTAAGGCCATCAGCCTTGCCCTCCGGGGCCGGGGCGGCGCACTTCCTGCGGTTTGTGCGGCGCGCCTCGTCCGGATTCGGCGAGGATTTGGCGTGCGAGACGGCCGAGCTCGCCGCGTCCCGCGCAATCACGGGCAGCCCCGGCGCTCCTGTCGCCCTCGAGGTAGGAGGCGAAGACCTGTGGCACCGTACTTCGGAAGGAAAGCCACCTGCCCAAAGCGAAACCCCTCCCAGGACGAACAGAGGGGTGACAAGGCATGCCTGATATCGCGCTCATAGCACCGTACGACAACCTCGCTGCGGTGGCCTGCGAAGTCTCGAGAACCGTCCGAAAGCCAGTCAGAGTGGAGCGCGCCCTTCTGGGCGAGGCACCGGCGCTCGCGCGGCGCCTGAAGAGGGAGGGGGTTCAGGTCCTCATCAGTCGCGGGGGGACGGCCCTCGTGCTCCAGGACGCCAAAGACGTCGGCCTGCCGGTGGTGGAGATCCGCGTGACAGCTTACGACGTGGTGCGCGCCGTTGCGAAGGCAAGGCTCTTCGGGCGCCGCATTGCCATAGTGGGCTTTGAGAACATGGTGCTCGGGGCGAGCACGCTGAGCGAGTCGATGGATGTGGAGATAAAGGAGATCGTCCTCGAGCGCGCCCGCGACGCCGACACGACAGTCCGTGAAGCCCTGCGAGATGGAGTTGATGTCCTGATAGGCGGAGTGATAACTGTTCGAACCGCCGAGAAGCACGGCGCCAGAGCCGTGCTGATAGAATCTGGGCCGGAAGCTGTCAGGCAAGCCATCGACGAGGCTTCGCGCGTGCTATGGGTCAAGAAACACGAGACGGCACGGGCGGAGCAGTTCAAACTCATCATAGACAACGTGTCCGACGGCATCATCGCTGTAGACGATGCAGGGCACATCACTGTTTTCAACGAAGCCGCCCAACGGCTCACAGGCCGCGCCGCAGCCGACGTCGTAGGGCGTCACGTAGACGAGGTGTTGCCTGAAGCCGGTTTCGCCGCGATCCTCGCAGCCGCCTCGTCGGGCCGGGATTGGCGCCGCGAGTCCTCGTCGAATCCTTCCTCCCAGCCCGCATCGCCCGAGGTGTGTCGGATAAACGGCACTCTCGTTAATGTGACCCGTGTGCCTATCGTGGTGAGCGGCTCATGTGCGGGCGCCATCGCGACCTTCCAGGATGTCAGCAGGTTGCAAGCGCTGGAAAAAGACCTGCGCAAGAGGCTCTATGCCCGCGGCCACGTGGCGAGGTTCACGTTCGGCGACATCGTAGGCACCAGCCGCGCGATCCAGGCTGCCATCACCAAGGCTAGACGCTTTGCTGCCGTGGACTCCACGATCCTCATCCTCGGAGAGACAGGAACCGGGAAAGAGCTTTTCGCCCAAAGCATTCACAATGCGAGTGCTAGGCGCGATGGGCCGTTCGTCGCGGTCAACTGCGCCGCATTACCGGAAAGCTTGCTCGAGAGCGAGCTGTTCGGTTACGTTGAAGGTGCCTTCACCGGGGCTAAGCGGGAAGGCAAACAAGGCCTCTTTGAGCTGGCCCACCACGGAACGATCTTCCTGGATGAGATCGCGGGCATGCCCCTGCGTCTCCAGGCCCGCCTTCTCAGGGTCCTCCAAGAAAAGGAGGTGATGCGGCTGGGGGATGACCGCACAATCCCCATTGACGTCCGTGTCATCGCCGCGTCTAACAAAGACCTCCGTAAACTCGTTGCAGAGGGCCTGTTTCAGGCAGACCTGTACTACCGGCTTGACGTCCTCAAGCTCGCGCTGCCCCCGCTGCGGGAGCGGCCTGAGGACATACCGCTTCTGGCTGAGACGTTTGCGAGGACACTATCTGCAAAGCTCGGTACGCCCTTCCAGGGCTTCACGAGTGATGCGTTGGCGGTCCTTCTTGCTCATCCCTGGCATGGCAACGTGAGGGAGCTCAAAAACACCGTCGAGAAGTGCCTGGTCTTGTCGGAGAGCGGGTGTGTCACAAACAACGACGTGCTCGATGCCATAGGTGACACGCCCGGGTCGGAAGGATGGCCCCGCATTACCGAGATCGACGGTGACACATCCTCAGCCGCTGGCACTCTGGCCAGTCCCCGCGACAGCGGCACCGGGCGCGACCTCGAAAGCCTCATCAAAGCTGTGGAACGCGAGAGCATAGCCCGTGCGGTCAGTGCATGCGGCGGCAACAAGAGCGAAGCCGCCCGTCGCCTCGGAATCAACCGGACCACGCTTTGGCGCAAGCTCAGGAGCGAACACACAGCGGCAAGGCGGGACGCGCAGCGTGAAGGCGGCCGCGAACCATGAATCGAAAACCAGCGTTGCGTCTCGCCCCATAGGCAGGTGGCAGAAGAGCTGCCTGGGCTTGAGCCGCTCCATGTGTTGCGCCAATGTAACAGCTCCGTTGCTGATGTGCTACATCATCGTGCCTGGCAAGCCCATGCCACGGGTGGCTTCCCTTCCTCCCGTCCAAGCGCAAGACGGTTTGGACGGCGTTGGCACGCAGTTTGCTTTTGTCCTAGTACGGAACTCGCGCAGAACACGGCCCGAGGTCACTGGTTCGGGCGATTTGGGTCAGGACGCTCGCCGTGCCGGGCGTCGTGCGTCGGGGGCTCCGCGCTGTGCGTCGCAGGCAGTGTGACGCTGTGGTACAGCTCGGCTCAGGCGCGGCGCCGCGCTTCCAGTCCCGGGCCTGCTGAAGGTTAGGGGGTGCCTTCGTGGTCGTTCAGTTGAAGTACGGGAGGTCCTGTGTTCCGCTGGACATAGGCGTGCTCGTGAATCCGCAGGTGTTGACCGGTCGAGAGGCGAAGCCCCTCGCCGACCTGCGCAGCGAAGTCCTTTCGAGACTCAGACATCCGACAGGGACCGACAGCCTGCTCCACGAGGTAAAGCGCAGGCGCGCAAGGACTGTCGTGATCATCGTGAACGACATCACAAGACCCACACCTTATACCGACATCCTGCCCCCTCTCCTCAGCGAGCTCCGGGAAGCGGGAATAGCCGACGAGGACGTGACGCTCGTCGTCGCCACCGGGATCCATAGAGGAATGACCCCTGAAGAAATGCGGCTGACGTTGGGACGCGAGATCTGCGAGACGTATCGCGTCGTGAATCATGACTGCGACGACGAGGAGAACCTGGTCCCCTTGGGCACTCTCCCCTTCGGGACGGAACTGCGCGTCAACCGCATCGTCCTTGAGGCGGACTTCGTCATAGCGACCGGCGTCATCTCCCCTCACTACTTCGCCGGGTTCTCCGGAGGACGCAAGGCGATCTTGCCAGGCGTGTCGGGCCGGGCCACCATCTCTCACAATCACTCGCTCATGACTTCCGAGGCTGCGGCTGTATGCAACCTCGATGGAAACCCAGTCCACATCGAGATGGTCGAAGCCGCGCGTAAAGCCGGCGTCCATTTCATCGTGAACACGGTCACCGACGGGGTGGGCAAGGTGGCGGCCGTGGTGGCAGGGGACGTTGAGAAAGCGTGGCTCGAAGGCGTGAAGATATGTTCGGATTACGTCGTAGCGCCGGTCGCCCGCGAAGTCGACGTGGCCATCGCGAGCGCGGGAGGATTCCCCAAAGACATCAACGTGTACCAGGCACAGAAAGCCATCGACAACGCCGACCGAGTCGTGAGAAAGGGCGGCACTATCGTGCTCTTGGCCGAGTGCCCCGAGGGATGCGGCGAGCCGACGTTCGAGAGTTGGATGACAGAGGCACGCAGCCTCGATGATATCTTCCGTCGCTTCGCTGCCGGGTTCGTGTTGGGCGGGCATAAGGCCTACAGCCTAGCCCGGGTCTTGCGAGATAAAGAGGTTGTCCTCGTATCGTCCCTTGACGACGTTCTTGCAAGAAAGCTTTTCTTCACCCCTGCGAAGAGCCTTGAAGAGGCCCTCCACCTAGTTGAGTCCAAGCATGGTAAGGACTATGACTCGATCGTCATGCCTTGCGCCGGAATCGTAGTCCCTGTACCGGGAGGTGGTATGGCAGGCAAGGTCACGCTGCAGCAGCTTTGAAGTAGTGTCGGAACAGACTCGAACTGCGACGAACACAAGGACTACAGGGAGGTAGAAGAAATGCGCGCCTTTACCAGAATCGTTGCCGTTTGTGTCCTCGTGTCGCTGGCCCTGCTCGGTTCCGTGGCGTCCGCAGCTCCTAAGTTTCCTGAGAAACCCATAAACTACCTTATCTGTTTCGATCCGGGCGGTGAGTCTGACATTACCGCCCGCTTGCAGCAGCCTTTCCTCGAGAAAGTCCTCGGCGTCAAGGTGATCATATCGTATAAGACAGGAGGAGGCGGGGCTGTCGGCTGGTCTGAGCTCGTCCGCTCCAAGCCGGATGGGTACACGATCGCCGGGGATAATTTGCCCCACACCATACTTCAACCCCTGCAGCGTACAGACGCGGGCTATAAGACCGAGCAGCTCAAGCGCGTGTACTGTTTCGAAAGCACTCCGAACGCGCTGGTGGTGAGGAAAGATAGCCCCTTCAAGACACTCAAGGACCTCATCGATTACGCCAAGGAGCATCCGGAGGTCGTGACACTTGGAGGGAGCGGTAGCTGGTCCGCCAACCACCTTGGCGTCCTTGAGCTGAACCAGGCTGCCAATGTCAAGATGACCTACATACCGTTCACAGGCTCAGGCGCAGTGGTCCCGGCACTGCTCGGAGGGCACGTCACCGGTCTCATGACGTACACCACCATGGCAGTTCAGTACAAAGACCAAATGCGAGTCCTCGCGGTAGCGTCTGAAAAGCGTTCGGCGGTTCTGCCTGACGCCCCCACTTTCATGGAGCTCGGATACGACGTGGTTGAAGGCGCGTACCGAGGCGTGTCTGTCCCTCCCAACACGCCTGACGAGATCGTCAAGATCCTGGCGGACGCGTTTGACAAGGTCAACCGGGACCCCGAGTTCCAAAAGAAGATGCAGGAGATGGCCTTCGACCTCGAGTTCATGGGGCCTAGCGAGTATGAGAAATTCGTTCAGACCAGGCGCGTCCACTATGAGAAGCTTCTGAAAGACCTGGGAGTGGTCAAATAGGCATCAGGTACCGCTGGACATGCCGAATCAGGCGTACCCTAACCGGCGTAGCCGGACGGCGTAGCCGGAACTGTGCGCGCGGGGTTGGAGCGGAATCTCGGACTCCGTGCCGCCCCGACCCCGCTGCTCTCGCACACTAGGTCACGGGCCAGCCGGCCTGCGGCGCAGGCCAAGTCACAAGTCGACTGAGCAAGGATGGTGATGCGAATGGACGCCTTGGTGTCTGGGATAACGCAGGTGCTTTCGCCGGGCAATCTCTTGTTGATGCTCGTAGGCACAGTGGCCGGCCTCATCGCAGGCGCACTGCCAGGCCTCACAGCCACGATGGCTGTAGCGCTTGTGATCCCGTTTACGTTCGTCATGCCGCCACTCACTGGCCTCGTGGTCATGGGCGCCATCTATATGTCTGCAATATACGGCGGCAGCTTCTCCGCGATACTCATCAACACCCCTGGGACGCCTTCTTCCATTGGTACATGCTTCGACGGGTACCCGATGGCGAAGGCCGGGAGAGGCCAAGAAGCCATAGTGGTTGCCACGGTATCCTCGGTCATCGGCGGGCTCTTCGGAGTGGCGGTGCTTGCGTTCCTGGCGCCGCCCTTAGCACGGATTGCTCTTCGTTTCGGGCCCCCGGAATACTTCTGGGTCGGCGTGTTCGGCCTGAGCATCATAGCGAGCCTGGCATCGAAGTCGATCCTCAAGGGCCTCATTGGCGGGGCGGTCGGTCTACTGATAAGCATGATCGGCATCAGCCCGGTCGGGGGAAACGTTAGGCTCACGTTCGGGGAGCCAGCCCTACAAGGCGGGGTACAACTAGTGTGTGCCCTCATAGGGCTGTTCTGCATACCGGAGGTGCTGTCCCTTGTGCTCCAGGGGGCGCAGGCCTATGAGGCTGTGCGCTTGGTGAGACAGAGGGGCGTCATCATGTCAACCATACGCAAGGTGCTCAGCCAGCCAGGAAACCTCCTGCGCTCCAGCGTCATCGGGACGATCGTCGGGATCATACCCGGTGCGGGCGGGAACATTGCCAACCTCATCGCTTACAATGAAGCCGTACGCGCCTCGAAGTACCCTGAGAAGTTCGGCACCGGGATCATTGACGGCGTCATCGCCACCGAAACGTCCAACAACGCCACCATCGGAGGTGGGCTGGTGCCCCTCCTTACCCTGGGAGTCCCAGGCACACCCGTCGATGCCGTGATATACGGTGGCCTGTTGCTACAAGGCCTCCGGCCAGGGCCGGAGCTCTTCAGTGTGCACGCCGACATCACCTACGGGTTCATCTTCTCGCTTTTCGTCGCCACCCTCATGATGATGGTGGTAGGCCTTGCCTTGGGCACAGCTCTCCACAGGCTCGTGTCGCGCGCGCCCCTGAGGTTTCTGGCACCATCCATCATCTTTCTGAGCATCATCGGATCGTACGCGATCAGGAACAACATGGCCGATGTGTGGGTGATGCTCGGCTGTGGGATCATAGGATACATCCTTAAGGAGCTCGATTTCAACGCGGCACCTATCGTTCTTGGACTCATCCTCGGACCGATCATCGAGGAGGGCCTCCTGCAGTCGCTCCTCATCTCGAGGGCATGGCAGTTCCCGTGGCTCATATTCGTGAGGAGCCCCATTTCCATCATCCTCATCCTCATGACCCTGGTGTCGTTCGCGTGGCCGTACCTGTCCTCGTCCACGGCCCGCCGCAGGAAGGGGGGCGCTTATGCTGACCGTTGATCGCATCTCCGCTCTCTTCGTGCTTGTCCTGGCATTGGTGTTCGGGGTGCAACTCCGGGGTCTTCCCGACCTCGACGCCTTGTTTCCGGAATGGGTTCTGGCCCTTACAGTTGTAATGTCCATTGGGTTGCTCGTGATTTCTGGGTCGGCGAAAGGCTCGGGGAAGCCCTTCAAACTCCCGAACATGCGAACCCTGGGAGCGGCTGTGGGGCTGATGGTACTGTGGCTCATCCTCATCCCGGTCGCGGGGTTCTACGTGGCTAGCGTGCTCGTATCCACGATCTTTGCCGCGTTCGTCGACATCAGGGTGCGACAGCCGGGCGCGCTCGCGGTGTCGCTCCTCGTGGTTGCGGCCGAGATCGGTGTCTTCTATGTGGTGTTCGCGAGCTTGCTGGATGTCCCGCTGCCGCGCGGGTTTCTCTTCTGACGGCGGCACGCGCAGGGCGGCAGGCCTCCTGGGAAGGCCGCCCACGTCACACGTGAAACCAGTGGAAACACGTCTGGAGGACTGTTATCATGGACACAATAAGCGTCGCTGTGGTTCCTGGTGACGGAATAGGGCCCGAGGTAACCGCGGAGGCGGTCAAAGTGCTCAGGGTGGCCGCGGAAGTGCATGGCGGGCTCACTTTCAGCTTCACGGAATTCGCCTGGGGTTGCCAGTACTACCTAAAGCACGGCCGCATGATGGATGAACATGGCCTTGACGCGCTTCGAGATCATCAGGCCATACTCTTGGGCGCGGTCGGGGCACCCGGGCTGGTTCCGGACCATATCTCCCTTTGGGGCCTGTTGCTCCCCATCCGTAAATCCTTCGACCAGTATGTGAACTTACGACCCATCAAACTGCTCCGCGGCGTGCCCGGGCGACTGATAGGCAAGGGCCCGGAGGATATCGATTTCGTGGTCGTCCGCGAGAATACCGAGGGGGAGTACTCCGGAGTCGGAGGCAGGGTCCACATCGGAACGCCGTTCGAGGTGGCAATCCAGAGCAACGTTTTCACCCGCCACGGAACGGAACGGATCATGAGATATGCCTTTGACCTGGCGAGGAAAAGACAGAAGGCAAAACGCGTCGTGTCCGTGACGAAGTCCAACGCGTGCAACTACAGCATGGTGTTCTGGGACGAAGTGTTCCACGCCGTGGCCAAGGACTACCCGGACATCGAGGCTGTTCAGGTTCACGTGGACGCGGCGGCCATGTACGTGATCACAAGGCCTGAGTGGTTCGACGTAGTCGTCGCGACGAACCTTTTCGGGGACATCCTCACGGACGAGGGTGCAGCGATCCAAGGCAGCATCGGTCTTGCGGCCGGGGCGAATCTCAACCCAGAAAAGAAATACCCGTCTATGTTCGAGCCCATCCACGGCTCAGCTCCCGACATCGCGGGCAAGGGAATCGCCAACCCCGTCGCAACCATATGGGCGGCAGCCATGATGCTGGACTTCCTGGGATACGAGGACATGGGCGCGCTTGTCATATCCGCCGTCGAACGCACCCTCCTCGAGGACGCGCCAAAGCCGTTCGACCTCGGGGGAACAGCTACCACCTGCGAGGTGGGCGACGCGGTCTGCGAGAGCCTCTACCGGTTGGCGGGCTAGGCCGCGAGCCACACACACTTAGCGGGCACCAACGCAGCCACACGCAGCCGACGCTCACCCGGTGCCGCCGTGTGCTGCCGCCGGGCGAGCCTTGCCGCCCGCCCGGGCGGAAAACAGGGTAAAGACAGCTATTCCAGAGACCACGAGAGCGCCTCCCGCCACTGCGGTGGCAGGGGGCGTCTCTTTCAGCAGCGTCATCGCGAGCAAGGTCGCGCCCACGGGCTCGCCCAGCACGCTCACGGATATCACGGACGCGCTCACATAGCGGAGGGCCCAATTGAACACGGTATGCCCGAGGATCGTGGGAACCGCCGCGAGAGCGAGAAAGAGCATGTAGTCGCGGACCGGGTAGGGATGAAGGCGCAGACCTCGGACAGCGCACGTCAGTGCAAGGATGACGGTGCATGTGCCGTACGCGACGAAGGCGTACGGCACCACCGAAAGCCTCTGTCTCACGCCCCGGCCCACTAGGGCGTAACAGGCGAACATGAGCGCCGAAAGCACGGCGAGAAGGTCGCCCAGGAGCACGGATCCTCCGCCGACCGAGTCGCCGAGACCGATGACGGCGGACCCGGCTACAGCGCTCACCGCACCGGCTACTGCCCACCCGGAGGTCCTCTCGCCGAAGATGATGCGACTTGCGAGCATCACGAAGAGGGGATGCGTCTCCACCAGCACCGCCGAGCTAGCGACGGACGTGAGGGAAAGGGAGGTCATCCACGCCCCGAAATGCACCGCGAGAAAGCCGCCCGCAAATAGCGATAGAACGAAGTCCGTGCGCCTCATGGCCAACACTTCGTGCCTTGCGCCCACAAGCGCAAACGGCGCCAACATGAGCGTTGCAAGACCCATTCTCCATGTGGCTATGACTAGAGGAGGCGCCGACGACAGCCGCACGAAGACCGACGCGAACGAGACCGCGACAACGCCTATGCCGATGGCAACCCATGGCGGAATCCAAGGCCGCTCGCACGCGCCTAGCCGAGGCCCTGCTGAAGCCCGCGCCCCCCTTTCCCTCCCTGTCCTCGTGGTACTCATGCTCATGCGGCATCACTCCAAAGGAATCTCCGACCCGCCGCGCCCCCCGTCGGAATCAGCAGGCGCTTTGCCGCTGCCGCATGCGGGGCAGTTGGGGTCGCGTGCGGCGCTCACCTCCCGCCACGTCATGGCGAGCCCATCAAACAAAAGCAGCCGTCCCACCAGGGTCTGCCCTATACCAAGGATGATCTTGAGCGCTTCGAGTGCCTCGATGCTGCCAATGACCCCGGGCACCGCGCCGAGGATCCCCGCTTCTCTCGGCGACGGCACTGTGCCGGGCGGTGGAGGCGCAGGGAACAGGCACCGATAGCACGGCCCCTTGCCCGGGATGATCGTGAGCACCATGCCGTCGAACCTCAGCACCCCCGCCTCTATCAGAGGCTTGCCGGCCCTCACGCACGCGTCGTTCACCACGTATCTCGTCTCGAGGTTGTCCACGGCGTCCAGCACAAGGTCGTACGCCCCAATGATCTGGGATGCGTTCTCGGCGTTGAGGCTCATGCGGCAGGGAACCACGTGAACGCTCGGGTTCAATCGCCCGATTGCACGCCTGGCCGACTCGACCTTTGCGAGGCCCAGGTGGTTGACGCCGTGAAGGATCTGTCTCTGCAAATTGGAGACATCAACCACGTCGGGATCCACCAGTCCCAGCGTCCCCACCCCGGCTGCTGCGAGATACATCGCTGCTGGAGACCCCAAGCCCCCGGCCCCCACCACCAGCACCTTAGCAGCCCGTAGCCGCTCCTGACCAGCCTCACCGATCTCGGGGAGCACAAGCTGTCTGGAATACCGCATTCTCTCCTCATCAGTCAACATCTCCGCACCACCCGCCGGAGCGCCTTTGAAGCCTCACGTATCACTTCATCTTCGTTAAAGGCGAGGAGTTTCCTCCCGTACATGAGGATTCGTCCATCGACGATGGTGGTCTCCACGTCGGACGCGTTGGCCTCATATACAATGCGGGCCATCACGTCCACACCATCTGCCGGGACCGCGTGGGGCGCGTGGAGGTCGACGATCACGATATCCGCGCGCTTCCCAGGCTCGATGCTGCCGATCTCATCCTCCAGACCCATTGCGCGCGCGCCGCCCATCGTCGCCATCTCCAATACCGCCCGAGCAGGAAGCGCGGTGGGCCCGAGACGCACTTTCTGAATGAGCGCTGCGTGCCGCATCTCCCGAAACATATCGAGGTTGTTGTTGCACGGCGCTCCATCCGCCCCCATCGATACGAACATTCCCATCTCGAGCATCTCGGGCACCCTCGCGATCCCTGATGCCAACTTGAGATTGGACGACGGGCAGTGAACCACTTTCGTGCCGGAGTCGCGCAGGATCGCCATCTCCTCTTCGTCCAGCCAGACGCAGTGAGCGAGGACGAGGTTCGGGCCAACTAGCCCGAGCTCGCGAAGGCAAACAACGTTGCGCATGCCCCTGTCTTGCTGCACGAGCGCCACCTCGCCGCGATTCTCCGACGCGTGGGTGTGGACGAGCACGCCTGCGGCCCTCGCCATGTCGCGAACTCGAACGAGAAGCTCGTCCGAGCAGGACACGACAAACCTGGGTGCAAAAGCGTAGCGGATCCTGCCGTCGTCATGCATGTGCCACCGCTCGAGCAGCGCCTCGCTCTCACGGAGCGAATCCGGGGTGGACTCCTTGAGGCTCGCGGGCACGTCGGAGCCGTAATCCATCATTACCTTCCCGGACGCGGCCCGGATGCCCGACGAGTCGATCGCCCAGAATGCGCTCTCGGTGTGGTGCACCGTCTCCATGTCAATGATAGACGTGGTTCCACCCTTTATGAGCTCGGCTATGCCGAGCATCGCGGACCAATAGACGCTCTCCTCATCGTGCGCGCCCTCGAGCGGCCAAACGCGTTTCTTGAGCCAGTCTAGGAGCTCAAGGTCGTCCGCTTGGCCCCGAAAGAGCGTTTGACAGAGGTGAACATGCGCCTGGACGAAGCCCGGCAGCACGATCTTGCCCGAAGCGTCTATGATCATGTCCACATCATGCCTGTGGCCGCCCGCGGGGAGCTCGTGAAATCCTGCGTAACGTGCGCTCGACCCGCATTCCTCGTCCCGGGCAATGCCTGGCGGACCCACCCCGAGACCGCCGGGCGCATCCCGATCTGGGCCCGGTCCCCCTGCGTCATCCTCATCATTCGGACGCCGCCGCCCCCTGCTGGTCGACCCAGGCCAGACCACCTCGGCTATCCTCCGCCCATCGATGAGGACGTCCGCGCCCTCCAGCACTTCTCCCCTGTTGTTCATGGTGACTACGGTTCCGCCGCGGATGAGGATCTTCGCCACCTACGCCACTCCTTTCACTTCTATCCCGAGCGCCTCGATCTTCTCTCGGGTGGGCACGCCGTCAAGAGTCCACCCGCGTCTGGAATAGTACTCGGGGAGCATCCTCCCGAGGTCCACCGTCACATCTTTCGCGGGCCCTTCGGCGAGGCCCTCAGTCAGAAAACGCTTGGGAAGGGTATCGTCATCCGGCGTCATACCGCATCGCAGGTTGAAGACTCTCTCCACATTAACGATCCTCTCGCCTATCGTAAGGAGGTCTGTCTCAGAGTAGGCCCGCCCCGTCGCAAATGTCAGGAGGTCCGCAACATCTTTAGGCATGACGGCGTAAGTTGCAAACGTGCAGTACTTGCATATCTCCGCCGAGTCGCACACTGCGCCGTAGTTCTCGTGCCAAATGACCATCGGGACCTTGCCGTTCTCGGTATACGGGTCCACACAGTCAGGGCTCCCGAACCAGCGGATCCCTTCCTCCCTGGTCTTGCTGAGGAGCTCAAAGTTGGGGAGGGCCCGCAGGTGATCTCCACCCCTGCTCGCCACGGCCTCGCCGAGCGCAAAGCCCTTGCCGGTTCGCACGTCGAACGCCGGAAGCTCCAGGCCCTTGACGTGAAGAGCGAACCCTTCGCTGCCGGGGATCTCGCGCGACATGGCCTTCACGCCCTTTGCGAGGAAAGCCCCGATGCCGTCGCGATACGCGATCTTGCGCAGGCAATCGATGACGAAGTCCGCGTCGCCCCACTCGTATCTCTCGTCGATGAGGCCGCGCTGCGAGCACTCCATGAGGAACGCGATGCTCGTGCCGGCGGATATGGTGTCGAGCCCGTAGTCGTTGGCGAGCTGGTTGGCCTTGAGAATGGCCGCGAGGGATCCAACGCCTACTCTGCTCCCTAACGTAACCATGGTCTCGTACTCCGGGCCCATATTCTCGCACTGATACGGCCCCGACGCGACACGGGCGTAGTTCTTGCAGTGGAGGATGCACGAGAAGCATGCCTTGGAGGCGAGCTTGTAGGTGTCCTGGTACACGTGGCTGGAGATGTCCTCGTAGTGCTCGAATAGGCCAAGCTGCCCGTTTCTCGTGGAGAGCCCGCCGCTCGCCTGGGCGATGTCCACGAGGATCAGCGTTCCGTACTCGGAAAAGTCAGCGTAGGTCGGGTCCGCTATGAGCTTCCTGTGGCATTCACGGACCTTTGCGAGGAACCTCTCGTCATCTGCCACTGGGATGTCGCGCGACCCGCGCACCGCAATCGCCTTGAGGTTCTTGGAGCCCATGACCGCCCCCACGCCAGTGCGGCCCGCAGCGTTGTGGCCCGCCGCCATGATGTTCGCGTACGGAACGAGGTTCTCGCCGGCCTGGCCGATGGCGATCACCTTGACATCGCTCCCGTGCGCCTTCTCGAGGGCACTGACCGTATCGAACACGCCTCGTCCCCAAAGGTGAGACGCATCGCGCAGCTCCACGTGGTCATCATCGATGAGCAGGTAGACCGGACCCCTTGCCCTGCCCTGGATGATGACGGCGTCGTAGCCGGCGAACCGGAGCTCAGGGCCGAAATGCCCGCCGGAGTTGGCATCCCCGAGGAGCCCCGTGAGGGGCGACTTGCAGCCCACGGTGAACCTGCCGGATGAGGGCGACAGAGTCCCGTCCAACGGGCCCGTGGCGACGGTCAGCACATTCTCCGGCGACAGAGGGTCGACGTGGGCATCTACAAGGTCGTAAAGCACTCTGGAAGTAAACCCGCGGCCTCCAAGGTAGCAAGACTTCCATTCCTCCGGCACCCTGGTCTTGCGCGTTCGACCAGCGGCAAGGTCAACCCACAGCAACCTATCCATGTACGACACCCGCCTTCACCTCGCTTTCAGGACAAGGGCCCCGGTAGTGCAGAACTTCACGCACATAGGATCGCCGTGGCAGAGGTCGCAGACAAGAAGGTCGCCATCGAACACGCGAATCCCGCCGGACGGGCACGCGGTGACGCAGTCGCCGCACAGGTCGCATGCGGCCTCGTCCACGAATACCTCCCCGTCGTCCCACGTAAGTGCCCCCCTCCTGCATGCCGCGACGCAAGGATGCTCGTTGCAGTGGTTGCACACGTGAAGCTCCTCGGCACATCCGCGCCGGAGCACTCGTATGCGAGCCCGCTTCGGGTTAAACGCACCGAAGTGCGCTATGGAGCACGCAAGCTCACAGTTCCTACACCCGGTGCACTTCGTGGGCTCGAACACCCGGATGTCCATGTCGTTCCCGCGGGTCAGCAGGTCGAGCGTTTCATACCTTGAAGCCATTTCACCGCGCACCTCCTTCCGCGGGTTTGACCGAGGCGCCCGTCCCGCCCGATCCCTCGGCAGCCGCCGGCGTGCCCTCCGCGCGAGAGTCGCCGGCGCTTCGATGTGAAGTGCGAAGTTGCGCTGAAAGACGCACCGGGTCGTGCAGGAGCTCTTTCGCGCGGCTCCCGCCCGGCTCGCCCAGAAAACGCTCGTAAAGCTCGACGATACCTGGGTTTCGACGCGGGCATCGGGCCTCAATGGCCCGGTCGATGGCTCGAAGCGCCGCGCCCCGCAGCCGCTCCGGCCCATCCTCCGCACGCTCCCAGTTCATTGCAATCGGCTGGCCGCCTCCACCTACGCAGCCGCCGGGGCAGGCCATCACCTCCACGAAGTCGTACGGCCGTCCTCCCGCCCGTACGTCGTCCAGTATCTGCCTTGCTGCCGCAAGCCCCTGCACCACAGCGACACGCAACTCGAGGTGGCCGATGGCCACCGTCGCCTCAGCCACCCCTGGACCGGGAGGTCCGCTCGCGACGCTCCCGTCTCCGTCCGCTTCGAGCCTTTCGAGCCTCGCCGCGAGCTCGTCTGCGAGCGTCCGGAGCGCCGCCTCCATGACCCCACCCGTAGTGCCGAATATGGTCCCGGCGCCGCTCGCGCTCCCAAGAGGCCCATCGAACGCGCTCTCCTCCAGCGAGTCCACGTCGATCTCAACCGACTGAACCAGCCGGATGAGCTCGCGCGTGGTGAGCACCGCGTCGACGTCGCGCAGTGCGCCCCGGGCCGCCGCGCCTCCATGGCCCCGGCCGTCGTCCGACGCCCCGAGCGGTCCAAGCCCTTGCGGGCCGTGCCCTTCCGTCCTTGCGACCTCGAATTTCTTCGCCGTGCACGGCATCACGGACACGACGAACACATCCTCCGGGGACACGCCCTCGGCCTCATGGATCACCGCTTTCGCAACTGCCCCGGCCATCATGTGAGGCGACTTGCACGTTGAAAGGTGTCCGACAAGTCCGGGATACTCGGTCTCCACGAACCTCACCCATGCGGGACAACACGAGGTGAACATGGGTAGCTTGCCGCCCGACTCAAGGCGTTGCCTTAACTCGTGCGCTTCCTCAACCGCCGTGAGGTCCGCCCCGAACGCCGTATCAAATACCCTGTCGAACCCCAACTTCCGTAGCGCGGCCACCATGAGCGCCGTCGCGACCGTCCCCGGCGGCCTGCCCCATGCTTCTCCGAAGGTGGTCCGGAGCGCGGGCGCTGTCTGAGCTACCATGAGGGTCCTGCGGTCCGCAAGCCGGCGCCTGACCTTGACCAGGTCCGACCTCTCCGAGAGTGCTCCGGTGGGGCACGCTGCCACGCACTGCCCGCATTCCACGCACCGCGTCGCCGCCGCCGCGTCCTCGAATGCAAGCGAACGACACCTCACCCACTCCTCGCTCAGGATCCCGCGCGGCCCGGTCCTCTCCATGACGCCACGGGCCTCCCCGACCTCTGCGGCCAACGACTCATAGGGGGTCATGCCGTGCATCCTCATGCACGCCGCAACGCACCTTCCGCACATGACACACTTGTTCGGATCGCGGACTATCGCTCGGCCCGTCCTGTCCACCGCAAGCTTCCGCCGCCTCATGCGAAGCCTGCGGACGCGCACGCCGAGCTCGTCGCCGAGCGTCTTGAGCTCGCAGTATCTCCTGCGCTCACACACTAGGCACTCCGCAGGATGCTGCGCTAGGAGGAACGTCACCACCTCGCGGCGTCTTGCCACCACCCTGTCCGCCGCGGTACGAATGACCATTCCCGGCTCCACAGCATGGTCGCACGCGGTCACCAAATCGTCCCTGCCCTCCACCTCGACCACGCACACTCCACACCGCGCACCCTGATCGGTCCATGGGTGGTGGCACAGCGTCGGCACCGCTACTCCGGCGCGCCTCGCGGCCTCCAGGATGCTCGTTCCTTCGGGCACGCTGCACGCCCGACCATCCACCAAGATCTCCAGCACGCCCCTCACCTCCGATCGCCCATTCTCTCGCGGTGGGTCCCTTCAGTCCGCGTTCCGGCGCCCGCTCGCCGCTGTCACCGGGGACCCGGGGTCAGCCGGTGCCCGGCGCGCCCCGTCCGAATTCGGCGCGCAGGCTGGCGGCTGGCAGAATTCTCGACTCGCCAAGGAGGCCGCCCCAGCCGGCTCGGGGGCCCCGAGATCGAGCGAACGATCCCCGGACGCCCTCTCATAGCCAGGTTGGTTGCGGCCTCCTGGTAGAAACGCCTGAACCCACGATTATCAGGTCTATATGAGAGTAACGCCTTGGCACGCTATAGTTGGTGTCTTATGAATATTCGTCGAAATCCTCGGCACTCCTCCCTACCCCGGCCTACCCCGGCGTCCGCCCACCGGCCCGCGCTCACGCGCGGGCAGCACGGATCATCGCATCGATCTCGGCCACCTTGGCACGCTGTGCCACCCAGTATTCCTGGCTCTTCTGCGCATTGAGTTCCTCGACTGTCTTGCCCTGTTGCTCCACCCAGGTGTAATACTTCAGGTTGTGCCAGCGCTTTCGGTTTTCTACCGTCCCCTCGATTATGTGGTCGAGCTTGGCGGAAAGGAATATGGCCTCGTGACGACATGCCGCCTTCACGCGGTCCATCGCGCCGTAAGCTTCGGATAGTGCCCCCATCACTGATTCGTACCTGTCTATCGCGTCCGTGGCCACCGTGACGATGTTGTCGTTCGGGCCGAATTCGTAGAACTTGGCGGTCTTGATCGCGCCCAGGATATTGCACACCCCCGAGATCCCGATGATGCGCGAGAGCGTTTGCACGGCCTCCTGGTCGATTCCCACATCGCCTGCGAGATACTCGAGCCCCACCGGGTCGGTCAGAAGCTGAAGCCCTTTCTTGCACTCCAAGTCGTCGATGCACATCATGGCATCCATGTTGTTGACGTTGTGGATCCACGTGACGTGCTTGTCGCCGATGCCCTGGATGTCGTGGGCGCCGTACCCGTTGTAAGAAAGCGTGGGACACTGGATAGGCTCCAGTCCCACGATGCGTGTCTCGTAAAACACCTCTTTCAGGCGGTCGCCGGCTGCGATGGTCCCCGCCGAACCCATCGCCGACACGAACGCCGCCGTTCTGCCGTTTCCTATGCCCTTTCGGCCGAGCTCCTGAACGGCCTCGACCACGCTGTTGCCGGTCACATAGTAGTGAAACCGGTAGTTGCCCATCTCCTCGAATTGGTTCAGGACACGCACCCGGTCTGGGTCTGCCTTAACCAATTCCTTACACTTGTCATAGATTTCCTTGACGTTGCTCTCACACCCCGGTGTCGCAATGGCACGCGCGCCGTAATACGCTATCCTCTCAAACCGCTCGGCGCTCATCTGCTCAGGCAGAATGACGAGAGAATCGTACCCCATCCTCGGCCCCACCCAGGCACCGCCGATCCCGTAGTTGCCTGTAGAAGGCCAGACCAGCGTGTGTTCACCCGGCCGGATCTCCCCGCGGAGCTGCTTCTCCACGGCCACGGAGTAAGTCGCCCCCACCTTGTGGCTGCCCGTAGGAAAGTCTTTGCCGTAAAGGAGGATGATGTTCGGCTCCACCCCCGTCAGCGCCTTCGGCACCACGAAGTACCTCACTTTGTTGTCCGGCCCTTTCCACGTGATGTTGTACAGGTTGACCGGATCGAGCACGTCCTCCTGAAACGCCTTGAGCGCCCTCTCCCTCACGTTCGGGTCGATGCGCTCGGGGTGGAGCATCTCCTCGAACGTGGGGCCGTACACCAGCTTGCGTGTCATAACTCCCTCACCTTTCCGACCTTTCGGTCAAAACCTCTCCCACACCCTTCTCGCAAGCTCCCGCGAGCGGGCAGTGATCCTCTCCTCGCCGAGCCCCAAAAGCTTACGGCCGCGCATGAGCACACGCCCAGCCACCACCGTGGTATCTACGAGCCCGCCGCTCATGCCGAAGAGGATGTGGCTGTAGTAGTTGCCGGGGTCGAGCGGCGTCGGTGGACGGTAGTCCACGACTATCACGTCACCGGCAGCGCCCGGTTCGAGCACGCCCAGCTTAAGCCCGAAAACCCTGCGAGCGATCTCGCGGTTGTTCCCGAACGCCATCGCCGGGACCTCGCTCCACGCAGCGCTGGGGTTTTTCTCGGCGAGTTTGTGGAGCGTGTTAGCGACCTTGACCGACTCGAACATGTCGGCGGTGTAGCCGTCGGTGCCGAGACCGACTCTAACGCCTCTAGCCATCATCCGCAGGACGGGCGCCACACCGACGGCGTTACCCATGTTCGACTCGGGATTGTGCACCACGTTCACGTCCCGCTCGCGCAAGATCTCCATCTCGGCCTCGGTGATATGAACGCAATGAGCGGCGATGGTCTTCGGACCGAGGATGCCGAAGGCGTCCAGACGCTCCACGACCCGCTTGCCCGACTTCGCAAGCGCGTCCTCGACGTCCTCCCGTCCCTCAGCCACGTGCACGTGGAACCCGACATCGAGCCCCTCGGCTGCCTCGCGGCATTTCGCCAGCGTCGCATCGGACAAGGTGATTTGCGCGTGGAGCCCGAACGATGCGGCGAGGTGTTCGCCCCGTTCGCGCCTGCACCTCTCGACCAACCTCACGTTCTCACGGATGCCCTGGTCAGCGATGTCCACGCCGTCCCTGTCGGAGACCTCGTACGCAAGGCACGCTCTGATCCCCGCCTCGCCCACCGCGCGCGCTATCTGGTCGAGGCTGCCCGCGACCGCCATCGGGCTGGCGTGATGATCAAGGATAGTGGTAGTCCCGCAACGGATGCAGTCGATGAGCGGAACCAGGGCGCTCACGTATACGTCCTCCGGCCCCAAAGCCTTGTCCAGCCTCCACCACAGACGCTCCAAGATCTGGATGAATGTGCGGGGCGGCGCGTCCTTGAGCGCCATTCCCCGCGCAAACGTGCTGTATAGGTGCATGTGGGCGTTGATCATCCCGGGCATGATCACACGGCCCCCGGCATCGATGAACTCGGCGTCCGGGTAGCGTCGTCTCACTTCGCTCGTGCGGCCGACATCTCGGATGATGCCGCCTTCGATAGCGACCGCGCCGTCCTCCAGCACACGCCCCTGGACGTCGAAGGTGAGAAGACGGCCTCCTCCGATGATGAGCATGGTTCCGTGCCTCCTTCCGGTGGGTTCAGTCTGCCGAATCGCTCGGCTGAAGCTCTCCGCCCTGGCCTCGCGCCTCCGGCGCCTTCATCCTGGTGGCTGCGTCCTCTATCGCGGAGATGATCTGGTGGTACCCCGTGCATCTGCAGAGGTTGCCTGAGATGGCACGGGCGATCTCCTCCCTGGTAGGCTCGGGATTCTCGCGTAGGAGCGCGACCGCTGACATGAGCATCCCCGGCGTGCAGAACCCACACTGCACCGCGGCGTGCTCGACGAAGGCTTCCTGGAGCGGATGAAGCTTGCCGTTCCTCGCGAGCCCCTCCACCGTCTCGACTTCGCGGCCCTCCACTTGAAGAGCGGGAACTAGGCATGAGTTCGCGGGCTTTCCGTCAAGAAGCACCGTGCAAGCACCGCACTCACCGATGCCGCATCCTTCCTTGGTGCCGGTGAGCCGCAGGCGATCGCGGAGCACGTCTATGAGCCTGTCCTCCGGCGAAACCTCGACCTCGACCCCGCGACCGTTGACCCTGAACGATATGGTCACGCTCGTCCCCGGTTCTACTGTCTTCACTCCACGTTCACCCCCAAAGCCTGCCATATGGCGCGCCTAGCAAGAGCCTCAAGGGCGGGCCTCTTGTAGTCAGTTGACCAGCGGACCCCAGTCTTCCTCACCATTTCCTGCGCAACCTCGCGTGCCGCGGCGGCAACGACGGTTTCGTCGGGGATCGTGCCCACCAAGATCTCTTCAGCCGACGGAACCCGCGCGGGCATCGGCAGGCACGCGCCCGGAACGATCGTGGCCCGCAGCACGCGCCCAGCGTCGTCGCGTTCGATGACAGCAGCGCAGCTCAAGCGCGCGATCGCCAGCGCCTCGCGGCGCCCTAGCTTCACAAAGGCACACCCGGACCTCGGGGGAAGGGCGTCGAAATACACGTCCGTGAGAACCTCCCCCGGCAGGGCGCGGTTTCTGTAAGGTCCGTCGAACAAGTCAGTGATGAAGATGTCGCGGGTGCTTCCCACGTCCGCAAGCCGGACCCTCGCGGAAAGAGCCACGAGCGCGGGAATGGTGTCGGCCGCAGGTGAGGCATTCATTATGTTCCCGCCGAGGGTCCCGCGCGCACGGATCTGTGGCGAGCCCACGCTTGCGCACGCTTCGGACAAGAGCCGCGCACCCTTCCGAACGACAGGGTTTCGGGCCACCTCCTCGTGCACCGTGAGCGCCCCGATGGTGATGGTGCCGGCGCTGGTCCATACCCCCGAAAGCCCTGGGATTCGCGAGATATCCACGAGCCACCGGAGAGCAGTCCGTTCCCGGCGCCAGGCCTGCCGCCTGAGCTGGACCAAGACATCCGTGCCGCCCGCGACGACCATGGCCTGCCCGGCATGTTCCCGCAAAAACCCGCTGGCCTCTTCCAAGGTCTCCGGCACCACATAGCCGACCTTCGGGAGCCTCATGACATCTCACTTCCCCTCTTACCGCGCGCCGCCCTGAGCGACCGCCCCAGCAACACCCTCTCCAGGTCGAGCGGAAGCTCCCGCACTCGCCTGCCCGTCGCATGCGCCACAGCGTTCGCAATGGCCGGCGCGAGAAGCTCGCACGTAGGCTCCCCGACGGTTTTCGCGCCATACGGGCCGTACGAATCGGGGTTCTCCACCAGTATCGGGATGACCTCTGGCACGTCCAGGGACGTGGCGATGAGGTACTCGTCGAAGTTCTGCGTCCTCGTGACGCCACCCGACATTTCCACCTCTTCCAGTAGGCCGTATCCCATCCCCATGGCCACGCCGCCGTATATCTGTCCCTCCACGGTCGCGGGGTTGATGGCCCTGCCAACGTCGTGCGCGGCTGCCACCTTCAGCACCCTGACCTTGCCTGTCTCGGTGTCCACCTCGACCTCAGCCGCCTGGCAGGCATACACATACGTGAAGTACGCCCTTCCTTGGCCGTGCTCCTCGTCCCAGGAGACCTTCGGGCCCTTGTGCCACCCGAAGGCCGCCATGAGCTCCCCGCGATTGTACGCTGCCTGCGCCACCTCTCTAAAGCTCAAGCCACGCGCAGGATCGCCGGACACGAATATCCTGCCTCTCGACGACCGCAGCGCGTCGGAGGACGTCCCGAGCATCTCCCCAGCCACACCCAGGAGCGTTTCCCGGACCTTCCGGGCGGCGTCGCGCACTGCGGAGCCGCCCATGACCGTGCTCCGCGACGCCACCGTAGGGCCGCCGTCGGGGATGAGCGAGGTATCGGTGTCCATGAACACCACGTCCTCCAAGTTGCACCCGAGCTCCTCCGCAGCGATCTGGCTGAATATCGTGCGGAGCCCCTGGCCGTTCTCGGCTAGGCCCGCATACACGTACACGCTGCCGTCCTGCTGCACGGAGACGATGGCTCCCGTCGCATCCACGCCCTCCCCGCCCAGGCTGACGCCGCGGTAGCTCGCGGCAAGCCCGACCCCGCGGACCTTCCTTGCTCTCTCCCGCCGCGCAGCCTCAGCATATGCCCGCCTCTTCTCGCGGTATCCGATGGCCTCCGAGGCCTTCTCCATCACTTCCACAAGGCTTACCGCGTGGTCGTCCAGCGCCTGGCCGGTGGCCGTGACCGACCCCTGCCGGAAGCCGTTCCGGAGGCGCAGATCCAGCGGATCCATGTCGAGTTCCGCCGCGAGCTCGTCCATCAAGGACTCGTGAGCAAAGATGATCTGTGGGCTCCCGAACCCCCTCATGGCGCCGGTATACGTATTGTTGGTGTATACGCCGTACACGTCCGTCTTGACGTTGGGAACCTCGTAAGGTCCGGTCGCCTGTACCACCGAGCGCCACGTCACAAAAGGCGTCATTGAAGCGTAGGCTCCCGCATCTGCGAGGATGCGTATCTCCATGGCAAGGAGCCTGCCATCTCTCGTTGCCCCCACCTTGTACCTGAGCAAATATGGGTGTCGCTTGTATCCCTCCACGATGGACTCCTCGCGGGTGTTCACGATCTTCACGGGCCTGCCCGTCTTGAGGGCCGCCAGCGCCGCCCGCGCGCACATGCAGGACATGACGTCATCCTTGCCTCCGAACGACCCTCCCATGGCACACTGGACGATCCGGACCCTGTTCAGGCTCACCCCGAGGACCTGCGCCACGACGCGCCTCGCAGTGAAAGGGTTCTGGATCGACCCATATACCGTGACCGACCCCTCGGCCGGGTTCGGGACCGCCACTGCGGCCTCGGGCTCGATGTACGCGTGCTCGATGAACTGGGTGCGGTACTCGCGCTCCACGACGACGTCCGACGCGGCGAACCCGGCGTCCACGTCACCTTTACGCACCACATGGTGGTTCACGACGTTCCCAGGCGCGTCATCGTGCAGGATCGGTGCGCCCTCCGCCATGGCTTCCTCCGGCGAAAAAACGGCGGGAAGCTCCTGGTACTCGACGCGGACCAGCTCACAGGCCTGCTCGGCCGCCTCCACGGTGGTCGCCACGGCCATCGCCACGCCGTCGCCCAAGTAACGTGTCTTGTCGAAGGCGAACACGGGCATGTCCTGCCGCACCGGTCCGAAGGTCTTGACGCCAGGGATGTCCTCGTGCGTGATGACGGCAATGACTCCCGGAACCCTCGATGCCTCACTCGCGTCGATCCGCACGATCCTGGCGTGGGGGAACTTCGCCCGCAGCACACGCGCGTGAAGCATGCCGTCGAAGTACAGATCCGCCGCGAATTTCGCCCTGCCGGTCACCTTCTCCACCGCGTCCACGCGCCTCGCCCGGTGGTGCACTATGCTGAATTCATCCTGCAGGCTATCCCTGGCGACCGGGTCTCCGCCTCCAGCATTGCCCACGTGCCTTAAGCCCCCTTTCAATCTCCGGCGCCACGCGCCGCGCCCTCGCGTCGTGTGCGGCCAGCCGGCGCAGCGCCGTATGCCCTCACGCGCCCGCAGCCCCTGCGACCTCCGAGTCCCGTTTCTTGAGAGCCATGTACACCCTCTCCGCGGTCGCGGGTATTCGCGTCACCCATATGCCGGTGGCATCGTGGATGGCGTTTGTGATGGCAGGCGTGATGGGCACACATACCGCCTCGCCGATTCCTTTGGCTCCAAAAGGCCCGGACGGCTCAAGCTCCTCGACGATTATGGTCTCGATGTCCGGCGCGTCCAGGGAGGTCGGGATAATGTACGTCGAGAAGTTGGGCGTCTTCGTGATCCCCTGTTCGATCACGGTGTCCTCCATCAACGCGTATCCCATCCCCATGACCACGCCCCCCTCGGACTGCGCCTCAATGCCCGCAGGGTTTATGGCCTTGCCCGGGTCTGGGATGGACACGGCCCGGAGCACGTCGACCTCTCCGGTGAGCATATTCACCTCTACGAGCGCAACCTGAGTGATGTAAGAGTAGATGAGATGCGGCAGGCCGAAGTGCCCCTCGACGCCCTTGTCAGCGACTGGCCAGATGAAGTCTCCCTCAGCCTTCAGCCTCCTGCCTCTTTCCTCCGCAAGTCGCGCGATGTCTCGGAACGAGAGGAAGCCGCGAGCGGGCACGCCTTCCCACGGCCGGCTCGTTTTGGCCCGCACTCCCCCGCTCTCGAAAGCGATGTCGTCGCGCGGCACGCCCAGCCCTTCGGCGGCTATGTCCGCAATGACATCGCGCATCCTGGCAGATGCAGTCCGAATGGCGTTCCCGCCGGTGTACACCGAGCGAGACGCAGTGGACGTTCCGGAATCCATTGTCTGCCCTGAATCCCCCGACACCACCACGATGTCTCCGACGGAGCATCCGAGGCAGTCCGCAGCCATCTGGGCGAAAGCCGTGGTGTTGCCCTGGCCGATCTCGGGGCAGCTCACGCCCACAGCGAACCGTCCGTCGGGCAGAAGCTCTATGGTGGCAGCACCGTAGTCGGGAAGCCCCAGGCCCAGCCCGCACCCGTGAAGCTCGGTCGCAAGCCCCACGCCTCGCCTCTTGTAACGGGACGAGGCCTCTGTCTTCAATTCTTCGCGCCGCACCCAGAGGTCGCACCTGGACGCAGCCTCAAGGGTGGCCGCCGCACCGACCGATGCCGTCATCGCGTGCCCGAGAGCCGCCACATCTCCGCGGCGCAGAGCGTTCTTGAGGCGGAACTCGAGCCTGTCGATGCCGAGGCGTTCGGCGAGCATATCCACCTGCGTCTCAATCGCGAACGTCACCTGGTTCGCGCCGAACCCTCGAAACGCCCCCGCGAGGCCATTATTGGTATAGACGCAGAACCCTTCCAGCCTCACGTTGGGCATGCGGTAGGGCCCGCAGGAGTGTTCGATGGCAAGGTTCACGACGGGACCGCCGAGCGAGGCGTACGCGCCCGTGTCGGCGACCACGCGCACCTCGTTGGCCAGGAGCGTCCCGTCAGCGGCAGCCGCGGTCTTCATGCGGATCTTCATAGGATGCCGTTTGATCCCGGCAATGACCGACTCCTCCCGCGAAAGCACGATCTTCACGGGACGCCGCGTCCGGAGGGCGAGGAGAGCGAGGTATATCTGCACCGTTATCTCGTCCTTGCCTCCGAATGCCCCGCCGGCAGGCGTCGACACGACGCGGATCTTCCTGGGATTCATGCCGAGGGCGCGCGCTATTTGGAGCTGATCCCTGAAGGGATGCTGGCTTCCGCACCAGACGGTGATGTTGCCCTCCTCATCCATGACAGCGACGCCGCTCTCGGTCTCCATGAAGGCGTGCATTTGCCTGGGGGTATAGTAGGTGTTCTCGACCACCACCGCGGCCTCCCGGAACGCCGCGTCCACGTCCCCTCTCTCCACCTTGATGTGGTGGTGGATGTTGCCGCCGGCATGCACCTTCGGAGAGGACTCCAGCATGGCCTCCTCCGGATCGTCTACGACCGGAAGGGGCTCGTACTCAACGTCGATGGCCCGCAGAGCCTCGCTCGCCTTCTCTCTAGACACCGCGGCCACCAGCGCGATCGCGTCACCCATGTAGCGCACCTTGTCAAAACAGAGCACGGGCTGGTCGGGAACGACTATGCCAAAGCCGTTGAGGCCGGGCACGTCCTTGTGAGTCAGGACGACCACCACGCCGTCCATGGCTTCGGCCCTCGAGGTATCTATCTTCTTTATGAGAGCGTGTGGGCACGCGCTCCGCAGGACAGCTCCCCACAACATGTCCGGAAATGAGAGATCTGACATGAACTTGAGTTTCCCAGTGACCTTCTCCGCCGCGTCGACCCGGGAAACCCGGGCGCCGACCCACCTCTGCTCACTCAACGCGCTCCCTCCTCGCGACCGACACGCATCTTGCGCACACGCACTGCGCCATGCTCCGTGGCGCGGCGATGCTTGGTCTCGTCTTAAGCGCTCACCCGCCCCCGACCGGGGTCAGAATGTGCACGTTCGCGCCCTCCGTGAGCACAGTCTCCTCGTCCGCCCGCCGTCCGTTCACGAGGACGATGATGTACACCCTGTCCTCTATCTTGAGGCGGTCAAAGAGGTCGGAGAGCTTCGCACCCTCCTCCAATTCCATCTGGAACTTGTCTTCCTTCGCATACTTGCGCATGGTCCCGAACAGGACAACGTTAACCTTCATGCCTGCCCAACCTCCTCGGCGTCGCCGCCCCGGCCCCCGGCCCGGCCCTCGCCTTCACCATCGCGCTCACCGGTGAAGCGTAACAGACCCTCGTAAAGAAGGTTACATGCCATCTCGCGACGGTAAGCCAGAGATCCCCTTATGTCGGTTATGGGCATCACGTCGCGGAATGCGAGGCGCGAGATATGCCTTGCGGCAGCCACATCAAGCTTCTTCCCGGCCAACGCCCTCTCAACCGTGCGCGCCCTCACGACCGTGGGCGCGACCGCGCCGAAAGCCACTCGCGGGTCGTCGAACGTCGCGGGAGACAAGAGCCGCGCGACAAAGGCCACGCTCACCACGGATATGGCAAGCGCTCTTCTCTGACCCAGCTTGCGGAAGAACGACACATACCCCTGTCCAAGCGCGCGGAACCTCACTCCAAGCACCAGCTCGTCCGGAGTGAGCGCCGACTTCTTCGGGCCAACGAAGAACGACTCTATCTCGATGGTCCGAACGCCCGCCGAGCCCTTCACATCGACCGACGCCTCCAGCGCGAAAAGCGGTGGTATCACGTCCCCGGCCGGGGAAGCCGTGCATAGGTTGCCGCCAATGGTTCCCCGCGCCCTTATTTGGGGCGAGCCCACGTGGGCGCAAGCGTCAGCGAGCAACGGGGCGGCCGCCCTCACAGTGGGAGACGACGCGACCTCGGCATGAGTCGTGAGCGCGCCGACCCACACCACGACGCCGCCACCAGCCGCTGCCCCGCCGGGCTTGTCCGCACGCGAGGCCGCTCGGCCGCCCTCGTCCTCGACGCGCACGCCACGGAGCTCCTCGAGACGGCTGATGTCCACCAGGACCGCCGGGGCGCGCTTCTCCTCCTTCATCTCGACGACAAGGTCGGTCCCCCCTGCTATGACGCGCGCCTCGGGCCCCCACCTGGCAAGGGCCTCGACAGCTTCATCCACGCTCTCAGGGACCACGACGCTAAATGGCCTCACACCACTCCCACCTTTGGCTTGAGCTGTATGCACTCGTAAACCGGGCAAACCGCGGCGCACATACCGCAGCCTTTGCACTTGTTCTCGTCCACCCTGGGCAGACGGTCCGAGCCGAGCTCGATGGCCTGGTGCCCGCCATCCCTGCAAGCGATGTAGCAGAGGTCGTCTTTGATGCAGGCTTCGTGATTGATGGTCGCAACCACCTTGTATTTGCGTGAGAGCCGTGAGTGCTCAACGATATATGGGAGGGATTTGCCAACAAGCTCGCGAACGGAGCTCATGCCCTTTTCCTCTAGATAAACATCGAGCCCGTCGATAAGATCCTCGATGATCCTGAAGCCATGCCTCATCACAGCCGTGCAAAGCTGGATGTTCGTGGCCCCTACCAAAAGGAACTCCACTGCGTCCCTCCACGTGCTGATCCCACCCACCGCAGCAATCGGGATGTCTACGGCCTTGGCGATCTCAGCCACACACCGGAGGGCAACGGGCTTGATGGCGGGCCCTGAATAGCCGCCAAAGGTTGAATAGCCGTCCACGTTTGGATATGGAACGAACGTGTCGAGATCGATCCCGATGAGGCTCTTCAGGGTGTTGATGGCGCAGACCCCGTCAGCCCCCGACCTCTTCACGGCACGGGCTGCCGCGGTGATATCCGCAATCTGTGGGGTCAGCTTGATGACGACCGGGACGCGCTTCGCGGCCTCTTTCACCCAACGCGCGGTCCGCTCTGTGAGCTCCGGGTCCTGGCCGATGGTGGAGCCCATGCCCCTCTCCGGCATTCCGTGCGGGCACGAGAAGCTGCACTCGATGAGGTCCACGCCGGCCGCCTCCAATCTTCGCACGAGCTCCTGCCAGTCCTCCTTTTTCGCGCCCATGATGCTTGCGCCGACCACCCTGTCGGGGTACTCCTTCTTCAGGGCCTTCACGTCCTGCTCGACCTCTCCGATGTGACGCTCGGAGATGAGGTCGATGTTCTCCAGGCCCATGAGCTTCTTTTCCTCGTAGTCCAGCCCGGCCATCATCGGGTACACGAGGTCGACAACCTCCGTCTCGACCGAGGTCGTCTTGAGGATGGCACCACCCCAACCGGCTTCGAAGGCCCGCGCCACGAGCTCGGCGCTGTCCGTCGGGGGTGCGGCGGCGAGCGTAAACGGATTTGGGAATCTCACCCCACAAAACTCGATGGATAAGTCTGCCAACTCCGGTCCCTCCCCTGTTTCAGAATCTGTGCTTTAGCTCGTAAGGTCGCCATTGCTGTCCTGAGCGCAAGCACCGGCACCTTGCCACTCTCAAAAAACGCGAGAACCTACGGCGTCATATCCGAAGCAAGGCTGACCTTGCACCGCTTCCAGCTCCGGTTTGGAAGATATACATCGGGATCAAGCACGATGCACCTAACAGGATGTTTGGTGCATATCATGAGCACCTGATCCCGGCCGGTGAGCGTGACCTTCTCTCGTGTCTGCCACTCACCGCCCGCAAGGAGCACGTCAGCCTGGACGGGACCGACGGCGTCGCCCGTGTTCACGAGCGAGAATTTCGTGACGAAGCCTCCCCCAGGCTTTGGAGAGCATCGCGCGCCACGGATCTCATACGCAAAACTCGCGGTTGTGCCGAGCCACTGCCTGATGAGCCCGTCCACGGGCTTTCCCGACACCCTCTCAGCGATCTTGACGAACTCTCCGAGGCCGGATGGCTTCGCCCTGTACATCGCCACATGCCGTCTGAGCGTTTCGAAAAAGGCCTCGCTTCCGAGGGTGTGGTGAACCAGCCTCAACACCAAGGCTGACCTGATGCAGACGTGTCTCGGCGCGTCGAGCACCCGGCTCTTCGCCCACGACAGCACGCTTTCCTCGCCGCCCGATCCGACGGCGGAGTCGGCCGCATACCTGTCGATCTCCTCGTGGATGAGCGCAGCGCGTGCCTCATCCCCGAGAACGCGCCCGACCGTCTCGTAAGCCATCGCCCGCGCCAGCGCCTCGTGAAACCATGTATCGCCGAACCCGACCGAGATCGGACTGCCCCACCAGATGTGCGCAGTCTCGTGGGCAAGAGCCGCGACGAGTCGCACGAGGTGCTCATCCCCTGGGTACTGGCGCCTGAGCACCACGGCAAAACGCCGGGCTTCCGGTTCGCCGAGCATCGATATGTACGCGTCTATGACCCTGCGGAAAAGCTCCATGACCTCAGAGGCCCGCTCCGCGAGGCGGGGGCCCAAGTAAAGGTCGAGCTCAAGACCCTTATGGGTCGCACGCTCGAGCGTGAACCTCCCGGCCGTGAGCGCAAGCCCGGAAATGGGCTCGCGCGTCTCCCAGACGTACACAGCCTGGCCTTCCGTCTCTGACGATGAGACGAGATCCCCGTCGGTCACTCCCAGCATCCCCGGGAACGTCGCGCACGACACCCTCGCCGTGAACGAATCAAACCCCGCTCCTACTGGATACCATGCTGACCTCCGCGAGAGGCGCAGCCCGCCTTCCTCTATGCTCGCCCACCTGCCGCCCGCCGGTCGGCCGCCGTATACGAAGGTGAGTCGCACTTCCCGTCCCTCTTCGAGAGACTCCGGAAGGTAGACCCACACAGCCTTCAACCCCGGTGCGTCCGCGAGCTCCGTCTCACGCGTCTCCAAGCGCCTTCCGTCCACGACCACGGCGCTCACTTCAAGCCCTTTGTTCAGCACGAAGCAGTGCCTCGTCACGCCAGGCGCCAGTGCCTTCAGGACGAGGATAGCGGTGGCCTCGAGCCTTCCTTGTTCGACATCGGTCCGCACCGAGATGTCGTAGCGCGTGACCGTTGCTTCGTCGCCAGAGCGGGCGAGTGAAGAAAAGAGATGCGTTCGTTTTTGCCTGGCCACCCAGCCGATGCCCATCGCCTGAACCTCACCTCCGAGTTCCCGAGTTCCGCCGGGACCCCGTTTACCTCAGGTAACCATCGATGGCTTCCGCCGCCCGCTTCCCCTCGGCCACGGCCTCCACGACGGTGGCGCCGCCGTTCACAGCGTCGCCCCCGGCAAATACCCCTTCGACCGACGTCATCCGGGTCTCGTTCCCCACCACGATGGCGCCGGCGCCGTCAAGGGCAAGCCCGGCGAAAAGCCCAGCGATCCCTGGCCACGGGGCTTGACCCGCCGCCACGATGGCGGTGTGTACCTCGATCATATGCCCGGTGCCAGGAATCATTTCCGGCCTTTTCCGCCCGCTCGAGTCAGGCTCACCTAGGCGTGTGCGGACACACTCGATTCCCGCGAGACGCCCATCTCGTCCGACGAACCTCACAGGGGTCGTGAGGAACTCGAACCTCACGCCTTCCGCGAGGGCGAATTCGTACTCCCTTTTCCAGGCAGGCATCTCGTCACGCGAACGCCGGTAGAGCACGACAACCTCCGCCGCGCCGCAGCGTAACGCCGAGCACGCTGCGTCCATCGCGACGTTCCCACCGCCGATGACCGCTACTTTTCCGGAAAGGCGCGGGCGGTCGCCAGTGGCCGTCATCTGCAGAAACTCGCCGGCCGGAAGAACGCCCACAAGGTCCTCTCCCGGAATCCCGAGCAACGACTGGTAGCCCAGGCCGGGAGCGAGGAAAACCGCGTGGCACGACTTGCGGATGTCGTCTATGGACACGTCCCTGCCCACGCAAGCTCCGGGTCTCACTTCTATGGCAGGGGACGTGAGCACCGCGGCTATCTCGGCCTCGGCCACCGCGAGCGGGAGCCTGTACCGGGGTATCCCGCGGACGAGAAGCCCGCCTGGTTTCTGCGCGCTCTCGTAGATCGTCACCGCGTGGCCCCGGCGTGCGAGCTCGTGGGCGCACGCAAGGCCCGCAGGGCCGGACCCGATCACCGCAACCCTTTTACCGGTTGGGGCGCCGGGACTAGGTAGCCTGATCCCCCGCTTCATCTCCTCGTCTGCGACAAACCGCTGAAGCGCGGCTATCGCTATCGGCTCGGAAAGGTTCGTGCTTGAACACCTCTTCTCACAAAGCTCCTCGGCGGGGCACACCCTCGCGCAGATGCCCGCGAACACGTTGGCCTCGCGTATGAGCCGGGCCGCACCGATGAAGTTCTTCGTCTTCAACCTGCGGATGAAGCCCGGCACATCCACGCCGGCAGGGCATCCTGCAACACACGGAGCGTCGTGACAAAAAAGGCACCTCGACGCCTCAGCGAGGGCCTCGTGAATCGCGAGCCCGCCCTGGACCTCCTCGAAGCCCCCTTTCCGTACCTCGGGTGAAAGCTCCCTCACCGTGGCTCTAGCACCCATCCGGATGACCGCCTCCTCGCCAAAACTCCGCAGCCCGGCCCAGACCAGACCGATCCCTACCGAGTAGATCCCTACCTTACGAGACGAGCTCGCGCTGCGTTGCACCACATAAGTCCTGCCTAGGGTTGCCGGTGGTTGTGCGACGGGGCGTTGAGAATTCGGCCGTCCCGCGCGCCGAATTCGAACGAGGCGCGCCGCAAGCGCGCCGTCCCCGGAGCGCAACACCGGCAACCCTAGCCCCCTCAGAAAGAGAAACGAAGACTCATAGCCCCATGCTCAGCCTACCGGGGCGAGCGAGCGTGCTCAGCGCTTGTTGTTCTTGACCTGGATCATTTGAGCGACGATGGCCACGGCGATCTCTTGCGCGGTTTGCGCGCCTATATCTAGGCCTATCGGCGCATGCACGCACGCTACATCCTCCTGAGAAAAGCCCTCGCCGAGGAGCGCATCGAACGTAGCACGCACCTTAGACCGGCTCCCGATCATGCCGATATAACACGGCCGCGGATCGCGCCTCAGGCACTCCGCCAGGACCCTCCGGTCGTGGGCATGACCCCGGGTAACGATGACCACGTACGTTCCGGCGTCCATCCGCACCGCGCGGGCCGCCTCACCAAGATCCGACACGACGACCTCATCGGCCACGAGCTTTTCCCTGTCGGCGAACTCCGGCCGGTCGTCCACAACCACGACGCTGAACCCCGCCACGGTAGCTATGTGCGCTACCGCCGCGCCTACGTGTCCAGCGCCGAACACTACGGCCCGCGGCCTCGGCACGATGGGCTCGATGTACACCGTGGCCGTGCCGCCGCAGATCATTCCCAGGTTATCCTGGGTGCCTGGCGCGAGCTCCACCTCGACGAGCCTCGGCCTCCCGCTTGCCAGGGCATCCTCGGCCTCACGGATGATCCTTGCTTCGAGCGCACCTCCACCCACGGTTCCAAGGGTGGCCCCGCCCGGAAAGACCAACATCTTGAAGCCGGGAAGCCCGGGCGACGAACCCTCGGTGGCGATCACGGTGGCGAGCGCCCCACGACCGCCCTCATCGATGAGGCGGGCTATCGCCTTGTAAATGGCAAGAGCGTCAGCGGGCCCGGCACCCGACGCGGACCTGCGAGGGCCTGGCCGGAGGCCGGACCCTGCCTCCGGCCCATGCTCAGCCTCTAGCCCGCTCTCCGGTTCATTTGCGCGTCCTGTGTTCACTGGTTGCTCGTCCCCTCCTTCCCACTGCTTTACTCAGCAGATTCATCAGTGCATCCGCGTTTTCATCATCTCGAGAGCCCGCTCGTAATCTCCCGCGGTGTCGAGGTCCGCTACCATCCCCGGCCTATCCAGCTCCGCCCGGAGAACGCGGTCCTCATGCCGCGCGATGAGGTCGCGAAGTCCGCGCCCGTCATACGGCAGGTCCAGCACCTCGTGCCTCAGGCCGGTCGCGAAAAGGGTCGGGTGACCGCCGCGTCCGCGATACGTGGGTATGACCACATCCACACGAGGCCGTGCGTTCCGGTACGCCTGCACGACGAGACGATAATCCTCACAAGAGATGCCAGGCTGGTCTGCTGGAGCGATGAGGAACGCCTCGATCTCATCAGATAGCGCGCGAACCCCGGTCTTGACCGACGAAAGCATGCCGAGGCGGTAATCAGCGTTCACGACCAAGCGCATCCTCGGCCGAGGACGCGACGCGAGCGCCGCCGCCACAGACCGGGCTTCGTGTCCGAGCACCACCACGACCTCGCAAACGTCCGCCGCGCCGAGGGCTGCGTCAACCGCGGCTTCCACCACAGTGCGGTCGCCCCAGGGTAGGGTCTGTTTGAGCTTCCCCATCCTTCGCGACTCGCCCGCCGCCAGGATCACCGCTCCGCAGCTCACCTCAGCTCAGGGTCGGCCTCGGCGCGGCCGCCCTTCTCCTCCCCGGGCGCACCCGAGCTCCCAGGCTCCCCGTCACGCTCTGTCGGCCGGAGCGCGGCCGCCGCCCTCTCGATCGCCTTCACTATCTTGGCATATCCAGTGCACCTGCAGAGGTTGCCTGATATCGCTCGCCTGATCTCGTCCCTGGTCGGCGAGGGCTCGGCATCCAGTAACGCTTTTGCTGACATGATCATCCCCGGGATGCAGAACCCGCACTGCACGGCGCCTTCGGCGACGAACGCCTCCTGGATCGGGTGAAGCTTGCCGTCGCGCTCGAGGCCTTCCACGGTCACGACGTCCTTCCCGTCCGCCTGATATGCCAGCATAAGGCAGGAGTTGACAGGCCTCCCATCCACGAGCACCGTGCACGCGCCGCACTCGCCCTTGCCGCACCCTTCCTTCGTGCCGGTGAGGCCGAGGTCATCACGCAGAAACTCGAGCAGGGTCCGCGTCGCGGGGATATCGGCCGTGACCAGGCGACCGTTCACGCGCACGTTCACCTCGAGCGTCGTCCTCGGCGCGAGAGCGGGCCTCTCCCCCGGCCCCCGGGTATCCCCCGCATCATCGCGATGGCCCACCGCATCACAACGCACACCCGCCACTCGACATCACCGACCCTTCATCAATCATTGCCACGCAGTGCCAGGCCTTGTGGCCGCCCCCGGGGCACCAGGCCGAGCCTGGGTAGATCGCCGGAAGCTCGCGCTGTTTTTCAGCATACGAGCTGCGCCCTGCTCGAACCTGTCAGGTGCGAGCGCTCACGGGCACCCTCATGGCCGCCCGCCCATGCAAAGCGTAAGGAGCGCCTTCTGCACGTGCAGCCTGTTCTCGGCCTCGTCGAAGACCACCGAGTGCGGCCCGTCCATCACCTCGTCGGTCACCTCGTAGCCACGGTCGGCCGGCAAGCAGTGCATGTAGATGGAGTCCGGGGCCGTGAGCTTCATGCGCCTCTCATCGCATATCCAGTCTGTGTACTTCTTGGCGATTGCCATTGACTCATCCTTGTCCTGGGTGGTCATGAGTGCTCCCCAGCTCTTCGGGTAGACTACGTGCGCCCCCTCGAAGGCCGCGTCCATGTCGTGGACCACTTCGAATTTCACTCCTGCCTGCCGGGCGTTTTCCTCGGCCTGCTTCATGATCTCCGGCATCAGCCTGAACTCGGGCGGGTGGGCGAGAGTCACATCCATCCCGAACCGGGTCATGAGAAGGATGAGCGATTGCGGGACCGACATGGGCTTCATGTAGCTCGGGGCGTAAGCCCACGACATCACGAACTTGCGTCCCCGGAGCTCCCCACCGAACTTCTCCCTTATCGTCATGAGGTCACCGAGCGCCTGGCACGGATGGTATAGGTCGCACTGCATGTTGAACACGGGGACGCTCGACCACTTGGCGACCTCGCGTATGTACTTGTTGCCTATTCCGAAGAAGCAGTTTCGAATGGCGATGCCGTGGCCATACCTGCTGAGGACCATCGCCGTGTCCTTCGCAGCCTCTCCGTGGCTTATCTGCAGCTTGTCGGGGGTGAGATCGTGAGCATGCCCGCCGAGCTGCGTCATGCCAGCCTCGAAGGAGTTCCGGGTCCTCGTGGACTGCTCGAAGAACATCATGAAAAGGGTCTTGTCCTGTAGGTAACGATGGGGCACCCCCATAGCGAACAGCTTCTTGAGGTCCCAGGCGACGTCCAGGACCATCTCCAGCTCTTCCTTGGTCCACTCCTGCGTGGTGATGAAATGCTTGCCGCGCAATAAAGAATGCACTGTGTATTCCTCCTCTCCTGCTGTTTGCCCCTTCCAACGGAGCGATCTGGTCAGGACGGTCCTTCTTCAGAAGGCTTCCTCATTGGAATCCCGCAACGTCGCGCCTTTTCGGCGCGCGCCGCACGCCAAATCCATGCCCCAGCCCCACGTCGGGCAAGCACCGGCAACCCTGGCACCCTCAAGAAAGGATACGGAGACCTCAGGCGCCGCACCTAGAAGGATCGCTCGGCTACATGCCTGTACACCCTCGGAAACAAAGCATAAAACATGGCCGACCTGACGAGATGTTCCACGCTCACCTGATCGTCCACCGAGTGAGAGTGCCGTTCCTCGCCAGGCCCGAACCCGATCGTCGGGATACCGAGCCTACCCATGGTGGCGGTACCGTCTGTCGAGAACACCCACTTGCTTGTGCGGGGCCTTTCTCCGAAAAGGGACTCGGCGCACTTCACGCCCGCCTCCACAAGGGGATGGTCCTCGTCCAGAACCCACGTTGGGAAATACTTCTCCCATGTCCGCCTGTATCCTGTGTAGCTCGGCGAATCGTACGTGAGCAGACTCACCTCCGCATCTTCGGCTCCCGGGAGGGACCGGATCTCTTCGATGGATGACTCGGTAGTCTCCCCCACCGTCATCCGCCTGTCAACGTAGATCGTGCACTCATCGGGCACGACGTTGAGCGAGCCGGTCTTGCACTCGATCGACGTTACGGCGATGGTCCCGCGCCCGAGGAACGGATCGTTCTTGAGCCTGCCGTTGAGTTCCTCGATGCCCGCCACTATCGGCATCATCTTGTAGATGGCGTTAACCCCGCGAGAGGGAGCGCTCGCGTGGCACGACACGCCCTTGGTGGTCACCTTGATCTCGCATCGGCCGCGATGCCCGCGGTTTATCTGCAGATTAGTGCACTCGCCAAGCAGCACGCACTCGGGCTGAATCCCCTGAGTGGTGATCATCTCGTGGACGGCCCACCCGTCGCAATCCTCTTCCTGCACGATTCCAGCAACGTGCAGGGTCACGTCGTCGGGAAGAAGACCCAGGTCTTTCATGACGCGGGCGCCCCACACCATGCAGGCAATGGCAGCCTTGTTGTCGGACGCACCACGCCCGTATATGATGCCGTTTTCGTACTTGCCCTGGAAGGGGTCCCACTTCCACGCGGCGCGATCCCCCACGCCCACAGTATCGATGTGGGAGTCATACAGGATCTTGCGCGGCCCCGACCCCATCGTGCCGATGACGTTACCGACAGCGTCCACCCTCACGACATCGAACCCGGCCCTCTCCATCTCAAGCCGGATCCGGCGGATACACTCGCCTTCGTTCGTGCTAGTGCTCGGTATCGCGATCAGTTCTCGAAGAAACGTGATGATGTTCTCCGCGTATCCCTCCACAGCCTTCCTTATCCTAGTAGCTTGTTCCCTGTCCGTGCCAACGCCGCCCAAACTCATCCCTCCTCCGCCGTTCGCCCGCTGGGCGCTGCCGCAACGAACCGGCCCCAGCCGGGAGCCCCGACGAACTGATCGTTCCTGCACACGACCTTGCCTCGAACCATAGCCATCCTGGGCCAGCCCTGTACTCTCATCCCCTCGTACGGCGTGTATCCTGACCTTGAGTGAAGCTCCGACCCGCTGATCGTGCGGATGCACCCAGGATCGAATATCACGATGTCCGCGTCAGAGCCCGGGGCAATAGTCCCTTTCCTTGGAAACAGCCCGAACAGCCTGGCGGGGTTGTATGAAAGCATCCTCACCATGTCGCGCAGGCTCATGCCACGGCGCACGACTCCCTCGTGATGAACAAGGGGCAGCAATGTCTCGACCCCGGGGATCCCCGGAAGGACATCGAAGCACGTCTCCCCGAGAGCCTTTTGCTCGCGCGTGAAAGCGCAGTGATCTGTGGCGATGACGTCGATCTCGCCGCCAAGGACGGCGTCCCAAAGCGCGGCTACATCCGCCGCTTCCCGGAGCGGCGGTGTCATGACAAACTCGCGTGCCATGTCGCCCGAGTACCGCTCGGACGTCAGCAGGAGGTAATGGGGGCATGTCTCCACGTATACCGTGTGTCCCAGTCGCCGGGCCTCACGGACCGCCTCGAGACCAGCAGCGCTCGATACGTGAACGAAGTACACGGGGATCCCGAGTGCGCCGAGGCTCGCGGCCACTTTTCTTATGGCCGTCGCCTCTGCCTCCGGCGGGCGCGACTCGGCATGATGCGCGGGCGATGTCCTGCCCTGCGCCCGAAGCGCGGATTCGAGCGCCTCCACGGTGTCGTTGTCCTCGGCGTGAACCGTCACGAGGAGGCCGGCGTTCCTCGCCGCCTTGCACACAGCGAGGAAGTCCGCGTCATCAAGAAGGTAACCCGCGGCACGGTAAGTCGTGAAGAGCTTGATCGCCCCGACGCCCATCCCCGCGAGCGCCGTGGCCTCGGCCTCGATGTCCGTCGGCACGTTCGTGACGGTCATGTGAAGGGCGAAGTCGACCGACGCAACGGCTGCCGCCTCGTCTATGCGCGCCCGGGCGGCGACCGGCATCGAGGTGCCCGCCACCTGGTCGGCGAAGTCGATGACACAGGTGACGCCTCCGCACGCCGCCGAACGCATGCCCGACGCGAAGTCATCCGCAGTGACCGTCCCGCGCGAACGAAGTGCGAAATGGGTGTGCGCGTCTATGACCCCGGGGAGCACGTAACTGCCTGACGCGTCCAGGACCACGGCCTCGGGCGTTCTGGGCAAACCTTCGCCCACCGCGGAGACCTTACCCCCGTCTACGGCCACATCCGCGCGGAACTCCCCTCTAGCGGTCACCACAAGCCCACCAACGATGAGGAAGTCCATGCCGACTCCCCTCCCCCCGCACCTCCGTCTTTCGCCGGACGCACATTCAACAGCGGGTCAGCGCGCGGTTCAGCGTGATATCCTCGTGCCGCTCCGGCCGTCGAGCGCCTCCAGGCACTTGTCGAGGGAGGTGATTATCGCAAGCCCGCCCGACGAAGCGAAGTCTATGGACGCCTGCACCTTGGGACCCATGCTCCCCGCCTTGAAGTGTCCCTCGGCCATGTAGCGCCTGGCTTCCTCGACGGTCATGTTGTCGAGAAAGACCTGCGCCGGGGTGCGGTAGTTGAGCGCGACCTTCTCCACATCAGTCAGAATGAGCAGCACGTCCGCGCCAATGTCCGTTCCCAGCTTGGCGCTGGCGAGATCTTTATCGATAACCGCCTCCACCCCACGCAGCGCGTCACCTTCTTTGATAACGGGAATACCCCCGCCGCCCGCGGCGATGACCACCTCTCCCCGATCGAGGAGGCTCTCGATAGCACGCCTCTCGAATATCTGAACGGGGAGTGGCGATGGGACCACCTTGCGCCAACCGCGGCCGGCGTCTTCCTTCCACACCTCGCCCCGCTCCGCCATGAAGCGCTTCGCCTCTTCCTCCGAGTAGAACGGGCCGATCGGTTTTGTCGGATTCGCGAACGCGGGATCAGCGGGGTCCACCACCACTTGTGTGAGTACCGTGACCACCGAGGCCCGCATGCCCTCGCGGGCGATCTCGTTGTGCATGGCCTGCTGGATCATGTAGCCGATGAGACCCTGGCTTTCAGCCCCGCATACATCGAGCGGCATCGCCGGAACGATGTCGCGCGCGCTGTGGTTCTGGATGAGGATGTTGCCGACCTGCGGACCGTTGCCGTGCGTGATGACCACCCTGTAGCCTCTCTTCAGAAGCTGAACTATGTTCCGGCACGTGGATCGGACGTTGTTCATCTGCTGCTCGGCGGTGCCCTTCTCGCCGGGCTTCAGAATGGCGTTGCCTCCAAGCGCCACAACGATCGTCGTCCGCATGTTGCCCTCTCCTCCCGGATGACCAAGTGGACCGCCAGGAATTCGCGCTGTTTTTCCGCACGCACGTGCTGCCTAAGGCTACCGGCCTTGCCCCTCGGGGGCGGACACCGCGCTTGTGGCGCACCCGTTCGAATTCGGCACGCGGTATGGCCAAATCCCCCAGGTCCAGTCGTGCGAGCACCGGGAGCCCCAGCGCTCCCGAGAAAAGAGGCGAAAACCTACGGTACCATACTTAGTCCCCAGTTCTCTCGGCCACCACCGAGGGCCACGGTCCGTCCGGACCGGGCCGACCGCCCGCTCCCCGCCCGCCACTGCGGCTCCAGAAACGCGGAGCCCGTCAGAACTCCGGCGGCGTGATCGCGGAGATGAAAACGAGGTCCTTGTTGCCGACGCTCGTGATCTTGTGCGGAATAGCGCAATAGTAGTAGATGCTGTCGCCTTCCTCAAGGTGGTAGCGCTCGTCGCCCACTTGTATGTCCATGGCCCCTTGTAGCACCACGGTGCATTCCTCGCCAGGGTGAGCCAGGGGCTCCTCGCAGGTTGAAGTGCCGGGCTTGAGCGTCGCCATCATGACCTCCATCTGCCTGTTAAGGTCGGGCGACAGGAGTTCGAACGCCAAGTGGGACCGGGGAAACTTCAGCGTCTTCCGGCTGTCCTTCCTCACCACGGGGCTGTAACCGTCCGAATCGAGGAGAAAGTAGAATATCGGGACGTCGAGCGCCTCAGCGATCTTGCGGAGCGATGTAATGGACGGCTCAGCCACGTCTCTTTCCACCTGGCTCAGAAAACTCGCTGTGAGCCCGGTGAGCGCGGCGAGTTCGCTCAGGCTCTTCCCCTGTTCGCGGCGCTTCTCTCGGATCTTCTTACCTAGCAACATCATTCCTCCTGCGTCAGAAGGTCACCTGCGCGCGCCCCAAGTGCCCGTTCCAACTCGCCCATGCCCGGGCCGACCTCGATGGGAGGCGGCGCTGCCCTCTCGGCATTGGCGATGTCTTTGAGCCCGTTGCCGGTGGCGATCACGACAACCTTCTCCGAGCGGTCTATGACGCCACTGTCGAAAGCGGCGATAAGGCCGGCGAGGCTCGCAGCTCCGGCCGGCTCGGCGAACACGCCGGTCGTCGAGCCGAGCAATCTCATGGCGCGAAGGATCTCCTCGTCAGTCACGGCGATCATGTGACCGCCGGACAGGCCCACCGCGCGCAGGGCCTTCGTCGGGTTGCGAGGTACCCCCACCGCTATGCTGTCGGCCAGCGTGTTCTCGGGCCACGCCCGGACGCGGTCTGCGCCCGACTTGAACGCCTCCACGATGGGCTGGCATCCGGCGGCCTGGACGCCGAGAATACGCGGAATTCGCGTTATGAGGCCCGTCATCCGAAAGTCATGGAAGCCCTTGTACACACCGGCTATGGTGCACCCGTCGCCGACTGCGACCGCGACCCAATCGGGGAGTTGCCACTCGAGCTGCTCGCATATCTCGAAGCTCACGGTCTTCTTGCCTTCGACGAGGTATGGGTTGATCGCAGCATTGCGGTTGTACCAGCCCCACTTGTCGATCGCGGTCGCCGAAAGCGAGAACGCGTCGTGATAGGACCCGTCCACGGAGACGACCGTGGCACCGTACATGAGCAGCTGCATGAGTTTGCCGCGGGGAGCCCGCCTTGGCACGAAGATGCACGACCGGAGGCCCATCGACGCAGCGCACCCTGCGAGCGACGAGGCGGCGTTGCCCGTGGACGCGCAGGCAACGACGCGCCGGCCGGCCGCCTTCGCGCGGACGGCTGCGATAGCCGAGGCCCGGTCTTTGAGCGATGCCGTCGGGTTTACCCCCTCGTCCTTGACGAACACGGAGCGCGCGTCGAGGGCGCGGGCAAGCTGACGCGCATCATAGAGCGGTGTCCACCCCACGCGAAGCGGCGGCCTTTCCCAGGCCGGGTCGACCGGCAGGAACGGCAAGTAGCGCCACATGGAGCCTTCGCCGGTGGCGCCAAAGGCCTCGCGGCCGGCATCACGCCCTTTGTCTCCGCCTATCCTGCGCGTAATGGCATCGTAATCGTACACCACGTCGAGAATGCCTAGGCTGCCGCAGGACGGGCATGTGAGCGCCCCGCGTCCGTCGACGTCGCTCTCCACGACCGCGCCACACGTCATACACCGAAGATGCTTCACATGGTCCAAGTGCGGTCCCCCTGGCATCTCCCCGGGATGGCTCGAGCTGGTCCGTGCACGAGCCGTCAGGTTCGGGGGGTGTTTAGCATGACTTAACGGGTACGTCATCTATTCAACTCTCATTGAAGAGATCCTTCCGACAATGGAGGGTTTTCGCCAGGAAACGATTGCACCGAACGCGGGAAGCGTCTTGGGGTAAGCGGCGGCCACATAAACTAGGTGAGGATGCGTAAGACCGTTGGACTTCCCCAGTGCCTACCAGTTTGGCCGGGCATGGCGATGGTCTTGCGCGATTCAGCTGAGCCGTGTTGCTGCAATGGAGGAAATGTCAACAGCCTCGTACGTTGGTTCTTGCCTTGTGTCCAGCAGCTGGCGGGATGGCGGTGTTACACTCACTCGGAGATGGCGCCCCGAGCGGGGCGCGCTTCGCCAGAATCCGGCCGGTCAAACCGGTGGCCGCGTTTTGACACGCCTTGTGCAAGCACCGGCAACCCTGACGCCGTCAAGAAAGGAGACGAAAACTTGTGGCCCCATACTTGGTGAGAGCCTGTTTAGTGAGAGCCTAGTGAGAGACGGGAGCTTAGGGCTGAGGACTGGCAGCGTGTTGAATGGGAGCGATGTGCATGGTGACCGGGGAAGGCGGGCGCCATTCAAGTTGGCCGAGAGAGTCCGGCGTCGTGCTGCTGGCCGTTGCGCTGGCTTTGCTCGTACCGGCGATCGGCGCGTGGATGATCTCCGCGCGTTCAGGGGCCACCCACGGCAATGGCGCGGCCCTTGAGCAGCGAGGTCGCATCGACAGCAGCGTGCGCGTCCAGGTTCACCTCTTTTACAGCTCGGCCTGCCCGAGTTGTGAGATCGCGAGGCTGCAAGTCGCCCGGCTCGTGGCCCTGAGGCCGCAAGTTTCGGTTGTCGAACACGACGTGGTGTTCCCCGCAAACCAGGTCTTGCTCCGGGCGTTCTGCTACGCCGCGGGCGTCCCGGCCGACTCCGGGCGTACTGTGCCCGCGGTGTTCCTTGGGCAGCGCTACCTCGCCTCACGTGACATCACCCTTGAGCACCTGCTGAGGCTAGTTGACGGGCGCGACCTCCAGGGGGCGCCTCTCGATGTCGGAGACGACGAGATCGGGGCGGCAGAGGGTGCTCTGAGGAGGGAAGGCTCCATGCTCACTGTCGCCATCGTCGCCGCCGCCGGGTTCATAGACGGGATTAACCCGTGCGCCTTCGCAATTCTAGTCTTCCTCGTATCGTACCTGACGTTCGCAGGGAAGAACAGGTTCCAAATCCTCACGACCGGTGTTTCGTTCGCAGGAGGGGTCTTCGCAACGTATGTCGCGGCGGGTTTCGGGCTGCTTAGGGTCATGCACGCCTCCCGAGGCATGCCCTTCGTTCACAGGGCGGTGTATTTGGCGGCGGCTGTGATGTGCTTCGCGCTAGCAGCCGCGACGATGTATGACTTGCTGCAAATGCGCTCGGGCTCTCCCTCCAATGTGAAGTTGAGGCTCCCGCCGCGCTTCACCAAGCTCGCCCACGCCGCGATCCGGCACGCGGTATCCTCGCCTCGTCTTGCGTGGGCCGCCATGCTGACAGGGGCGGTCGTCGCAACCACGGAGTTCGTATGCACGGGTCAGGTGTACCTGCCTACTATCGCGTACATGGTGCAGGCGGGCGCCGATTCGGGACGGCCTGCTGCCATGCTGATCCTGTACAACCTGGCGTTCATAATGCCGATGCTGTGCGTGGTCACCCTTGCATATCTCGGCACTACATCGGAGCGCTTGGCGGCTTTCACGCGACGCCACGCTGCGACAGTAAAGGCCGCCATCGCACTGGTCCTGGTTTGCCTGGGGAGTTATCTTAGCCTGGAGTTTCTCAGGATGCTGGGCCTGGTGACGTAGGTGTGGCGTCGTGCCGGGGCGCCCGGGCACCTCGCCCGGGCGTTTCGGAGCACACTCCGAAGCGCCTCCTGACCATGTCAAGGGCACCCTGCGCGCCCGGCTGGGCGGCGTGTTAGCGCGTCAGGCGTTTGGCTCGTATCCATTGAGGAGCGACAGGTCTTGGAGAGGATCCCTAGGTCAGCCCTTCATCGTCCACTACCAGCTTGTTGAGAAGGTGCTCACACTCGTCAATGAACCTTCGAACGTCCTCCTTGAGTGAGCTGACCTCAGCTGGCGTCACGGTGACGAAGTCCTCGTAGTCAGTGTCCTGCCGCTTCTCGAACGCAGACGGCAGAACCCTGGCAACTTGTGCGTCGATCAGACGGTCTTTGACGAAATGACGCTGAAAGAGGGATATCACTCCGCTGTGTTTGGACGAGTCCACTTGCTTGAGTGCCAGGAGCGCCCTTGCCGCATAGAACGCTGCATAGTAGAAGGGTTCACCGCCCCGGTGAGACCGCCGGTCTCGAGCAGCGTCGAGCCCTCCTCAAAGGACTCCTTCGCGCGCTCCATCCGGTACTTTGCCAGGATGCGTAACTCAGGCCTCATAAGGACACGCCCTCGCGTTCTAGAGTCTGGATGAACGGCGTGAGCTTCCAGATGCGATCGCGGAACACGTGTTCTGGGATGACCCGAGGAGAAATGTACACATCATGACGCAAGTTGACGTCAAAGGCTACATCGATGACCGCTTCCTTCACGCCTCGATCGAGCCTCGACACAATGACGAGCACGTCTATATCCGAATCAGGCGTATCGTCCCCCCGCAGCTTGGAGCCGAAGAGTCTGATGTCTCGTATTCCCTCTCTAAGGGGGCTTTCTCGAAGCCGCTTTACGAAGTCATCCAGGGCGTCCCTGTCCTTCTTCTTTAGCGGCGTCATCCCGCTGGGATCCCTGTGGCGACGCATTTCGACCACCCGCTTCCGCACCTAATGATACCACGAGATGGCAGAACGAAACAAGGCGCGGCGCGGCTGCTGGATCACGAAGCGGCATCGCGTGTGTCGCGCAGCAGAGCCTGCACGGCCAAGGCACACTCGATGCGCTTCTTCTGGATCGCACACGCCACGGGTTCTGGGATGAGGATGTCCCCCGACGAAAAGTAGGCATTAGCGTGGCACCCGCCGCTGCAGATGAACCGCGCCCAGCACTCGGCGCAGCCGCGCTTCGTGTACACGTGCGCACCACGGAACCTCTCCACGAGCGCCTCATCCATTTCGCCGTCGAACACGTCACCCATGAGGAACTCAGGTTGCCCCACGAACTGATGGCACGGGTACACGTTCCCGTCGGGCGCCACAGCGAGGTAGTCCACGCCCGCGCCGCAGCCCGCAAGGCGCCGCGCAAGACACGGGCCGCCCTCGAGATCCACGTTGAAATGGTAGAACGAGAACCCCCTTCCCTGGGCGTGCCGCTCAAGGAAGAGCGCGGCTAGGCGCTCGTATTCTCGGCCGATGGCGTCGAGGTCGCTCGCGCGGATGCCGTAAGACGCGTCCCGTCCGCCAACCACGGGCTCTACCGATATGCTCTCGCAACCGATGTCCGCAAGGTGCATGACGTCGGACGCGAAGTCCAGGTTCGCCCTGGTGTACGTCCCGCGGACGAAGTACGACCCGGGCGCCCGGCTCTCAACGAACCGCCGCACGTGGGGCGCCACCACATCATAGCTGCCGCAGCCCCCAGGCGCGACCCGCATCCGGTCGTGTGTCTCTTTGCGGCCGTCCAGGCTGAGCACTACGAGCATGTCGTTTTCGGTGAGGAAACGGGCCACGTTATCATCGAGCAGAACCGCGTTAGTAGTAAGGGTGAAGTCAATGTGCTTGCCAAGCCGCTCCGCCCTGGCCCGGCCGTACTCGACCGTGGACTTCACCACACCGAAGTTGAGGAGCGGTTCGCCGCCGAAGAAGTCCACGTTGAGATTGCGGCGTTTGCCAGACCGGGCGAGGAGGAAGTCTATCGCCGCCCGGGCGACGCGCTCAGGCATGAGTTCCCGCGTCATGCCGAAGTTTCCGGTCTTGCCGAAGCAGTACCGGCATCTGAGGTTACAGTCGTGCGCCACATGCAGGCAGAGGGCCTTGACGAGCACCTCGCCCGAAGGCTCGTACGGCTCGTCTGGCGCGAAGGGAGAAGAGAGCCTGCCAGAGAACACCATCTCGTCGATCTCGTCGTAAGCTTCGCCAACCGCCTCCTCGCCGTGAATGGCCGCCAACCTACGGACGACCTCCTCTCTTGACCCATGGCCCTGGTAGGCATCGGCCACATCGTAGGCCACGGCATCAAGCTCGTGAAGGCCGCCTGTTTTCACATCGAGAAGAAGGTTGACCCCGAGCACCGAGAACACATGCCAGTTGGCGTCCTTGCGCGCCCCAGACAGGCACCGTGGGCAGGGCATCCCGGGCTGAGAGCCCCCCACTTCTCCGCTCGCCGAAGCCACAGGGCGGTCGGCCGGCCGGCCATCCTCCGATCGCCGCACCGCCTCTCGACTCTGCTCCCACGCCCCACACAGCCGGGCGGCGGGCTCTCGCTCGGACCTTCGGAGGCTCACTTCTCGCGCTGCCGGCATACCTGATTACCGACGGTGCACGAGGTCTTGCACGCCGACTGGCACGAGGCCTGGCATTCCTTGCAGCCGCCCATGCCAAGCCCGGCCTTCGTCGAGCCCTCACTTACCGTGCGAATGTGCTTCATCGTAATTTTCCGCGCCACAACCACCACGTCTCCTTTATGTAGAGCTTTTGGGTCAGCTCCCAGGTTTCTCCTGGGCCGGATATCTATGATAGACCCGGGGCGTTCCACGGAACATTATAGCATCAGCTCCATGCACTGCGAAAGCCATCGGCCCGAATTTCCGGCGGAAACGCCTAAGCAGGCGTTGTGTACCTGGTCTCCCGAGGCTATAATTATCCCGAAGTCGTTGCATAAGAAGAGCTCCCGGCCGCGTTCGAGGCTACAGGGCCGCCTATGCTGGCCCTGCCCCGGCCCGCTCACCGGACCGATGTAGGACGCAGCGACGTCGGTTGCCGGCAGGGCGCCGTGGTCAGAAGAGCCGCATCGGTGGCGGGTGGCGCGGTAGCACGTGGTCGGGCTGTCCTTCAGGGAGGAAAGCGTTCATGTTGTCTCCAGTGCCTTCGTCATCTGCCTCGCGGCGCTTGCGCGGGCTCATCCAGCTGGCTGACCCGAAGATATGGGTCGCATCCACTGTCCCCATGTTCGCTGCGGGTGCCCTCGCTTACGCGGACACGGGCTCGTTCGCAATAGGATGGTTCCTCCTTACGCTCGTCGGAATCTATGCGGTTGAGGTTGGCAAGAACGCCGTAAATGAGGTGGTGGACTGGCGCTCGGGCGCCGACAGGTTCGTGGCGCCGGAGGACGCGACCCCGTTCTCCGGAGGCAAGAAGACCATAACCGGCGGCCTGCTCAGAGAGCGAGACGCCATCTGGATCGCCGTGGGGAGCTTCGCATTGGCGGCCCTCGCAGGCCTACCCATCGTCCTCTTCCGGACTTGGCACGCCCTCTGGATCGCCGCACTCGGCGGATTCCTAGCCCTCGCCTACAGCGCGCCGCCCTTCTCCTTCTGCTACCGTGGCCTCGGAGAACTCGTGGTGGGAGTGACCTTCGGCCCGCTCCTTTCGCTGGGCACCTACGTGGTGCAGACTGGGGAGCTTTCAGTAAGGCCGGTTGCCATCGGCGTCCCCATCGGGATCCTCATCGCGAGCGTTCTCTGGATCAACGAGTTTCCCGACTTCGAGGCCGATAGGCGAGCCAATAAACGCAACCTCGTGGTGCGCATGGGCAAGGCCAGGGCCAGGGTGGTATATGCGTGGCTCCTGGGCCTTGCCGAGGCGGCACTCATCGGCGTGGCGGTGTACCTGCGGAACCCGTGGGCGGTCCTGGGCCTTGCGGGAAGCGCAGAGGCCTACCGCGCCGCCAAGGTCTGCTGGCGCGCATACGATTGCACGGCCGAGCTGGTCCCAGCCAACGCGGGCACGGTCAAGACCTACATCCTTACGGGCGCCGGGCTCATCGCCGGGGCACTGCTAGGACGTTGGCTGCCGCTATAACAATCCGTCGCCACCCTGTCGCCGTCCGGTCGCCATCCTGCCCCGTCCGGCCCGCCCCGTGCGGCTCGCCATGCACCCGCCAAGGCACGTGGCGGTTTGGTTCAGGGCGAGCGACCGCGCGGCTTGGCCCTGGGCCCCAGCCACGGGTGCCGCCGTCTCGCTCCCACGATGACAGGTTCACGGCGTCCGGGCCCGGGCGCTAGGACCAGTCCCGCCTCCGCACCCACCACAGCGACGCGGCGCAACCCGCGGCGTACACCGCGAGCCCAGCGCACACCGCCAGGAGCGGCGCTGCCCAGGACCGTCCCAGAGCTTGCGCCCACTCGGGCGGTTGCACGCGCGCCCGCTGAAAGACCGCCGACGCTGCCATGATCACGGCAAACAAGCCCAGCATGACGACGCGGTTGTACGCGGCCGCCCTCGCGTATCCCAGACAGAAGAACATCGCTAGGTACACAGCCATGACCACCAGGAGCGCCCCGAAGAACGCCGCGACCGAGAGAAGTATCTGCCAGGCCAGTCCTGAAAGGCCCTGCGGCGCCCCAGCCGCGGCTCCGAGCCGGAGGCTCGGTCCGAGAAACCCTTCGGCGACGACGCAAAGCCCCCAGGAGAAGACCGCGAAGCCTACAGCCACCACGAACGTGGACACAAACTTGCTCACGACTATGGCGGCGTCGGAGAGAGGCAACCCCTTCAGAAAGAGAAGCGCCCCGTGCTTGTCGTCATCGTAGGTCGACTTGACGGCGAACCCGTAGACCGAGAGGGTCATCTGGAGAGCGACTACCGCACCGACGTCGCTCATTGCGAACGTGAGACCCAGCGCGATGGCTGCGCCGACGGCAAGGTAGAAAGCAAGCGCTCTCCTGCCTTGGATGATGTCCTTCCACACGAGGTCTAGCATGTTTCACTCCCCCTCACGATCGCAACCAGGATCTCGTCGAGCGAAACAGGAATGACGCGCGGCCTTGTTTCAGCCAGCTGAGAGATCTCCCTTTCCACATCCCCCGAAAAGGCCCGAGTGATGCCGGTGAAGGTGAGGCCGTCGATCTTGTGCGAGGCGAAGGCCTTCCCGAGGGCGCCCCTCATGGCCCGCTCCACTCTCTCCCTCGCCTCAGCCAAGCCCAGCTCGATGCGAGCCGGGTCGGACGCGCCCCTTGCGTAGGGCGGCAGCGGAAGGGGAAACGAAACCTTCTTCCACCGGGCAAGCACATCGTCTTTCACGTCGGAGATGACGACCCGTCCCTCATTGATGAACGTAACGTAGTCCGCGACCTTCTCCACGTCCTGGGTGATGTGGGTCGAGAAGAACACGCTCCGTTTCTCGTCCTGGATGACGGACATGAGTTCCGCCAGGACGTCGTGGCGGACCACCGGGTCGAGCCCGCTGGTCGGCTCGTCGAGTATCAGGAGCTCCGGCTTGTGCGAGAGGGCGAGCGCCAATCCGAGCTTCACCTTCATGCCTTTTGAGAGAGCCTTCACGGGCTTCGAGGGTTCTATCCCGAAACGTCGCAGGGTCGCCCTGTAAAACCCCGCGTCCCATGTGGGATAGTACTTGCCGACGAAGCCGCCGAGCCACGCAGGAGAGACCTCCTCGTAGAAATGAGGTTCCTCGCCCAGATAACCCACGTGCCTCTTCACTTCGGTCTCAAAGGCCACATGATCGAGGCCGAGCACCTTGACGGTCCCGCGAGACTTCCGCACCATATTCATCACTATCTTGATGGTCGTGCTCTTTCCGGCGCCGTTGGGCCCGATGAACCCCATGATGTACCCTCTCGGCAACACGAAAGACACGTCCTTGAGCTCGAACTTGGGGTACCTCTTGCCGACCGCTGACAGCATGAGCGCAGGCGCCTCTGCGAGCTCCCTGGCGCCCTTGACCGCGGCCGCCTCAGTCGCCACCGTCGCCGCCGTCCCTGCTACCGTCACCGCCACACTCCATCGCCTCCCTGAGAAGTCTCAAGAGCTCCTCATCGGTCACACCGCTTCCCCTCGCGTCGGCCACGATGTCTGCGAGTCGCTGGCGGAGGGACCGCATCCGGATGGCCTTAGCGCGCGCGGCATCGAGGTGAGCCACGAACGACCCCAGCCCTGCCCGCGTCACGATTATCCCCTCCGCCTCAAGCTCCGAGTAGGCCCTTTTCGTTGTTATCACGCTTGTCCCGGCCTCCTCTGCGAGCTGCCGGATGGACGGTAAGCTCTCGCCAGGAGCGAGCTCGCCGGAGAGCACCTTCTCCCTGATCTGGTCCACTATCTGCTTGTACAAGGGCACGGGGTTGTTGTATGAGATGCTGATGTGCACCGTGTCACGCCCTGTGTATATCGTCTATACACAGTATAGACACAATGACGGTGGGTGTCAACGGTGGATTTTGTGTGCGGCGAGGGCGCGGCCGTGCCACTCTCGGACTTGCCTGCAGGGCTTCGGCTGTCTAAGTATGTCGCCAAAAGTTCGCGCTACTTTTCGGCGGAGGGGTGCTGCCCAGGCTTGTCGGTGTTGCCCTCCGGGGACGGGCGCACTTGCGGCGCGCCTCGTTCGAATTCGGCGCGCAAGATAGCCGAATTCTCCACGCCCCGTCGTGCAAGCACCGGCAACCCTGGCGCGGTCGGGAAAGGAGGCGAAAACCTATGGCGCCATACTCAGTTAGCATCCTTGACCGCTAGGACCTTCGCGCCGTATGGCTCCAGTGTGAGCTCGAGCGATGCGAGGTCCCCGCCGCGGACGTTCGGCGGGCAAGGTGACGCCGGGCCTCTTAGAGCATCCAAGCTGTATACGGCGTCGCGGTCTACCCCCGGCAGACGGCCGCCAGGGGCGGCCAGCCTCGCGCGCACCACGTCGCCTGCGAAATTCAGCACCACCAAAACGCGGCTGCTGCCGTGCTCTCTGTAGAAGGCCAGGGCCGCATCATCCCTGCTCACGTCCAAGAAAGTCAAAGACCCGCGCCTCAGGGCTGGCGTCTCGCGCCTCATGCGGCAGAGCTCCCTGTACATAGCGCTCACAACAGGGTCCCCGGCCTGCCAGCGGATCTTGAACGGATCGAAAAGGGAGGGCCTCTCCTCCTCGCCTATCTCCTGGCCGTTATAGATGAGGGGAATCCCGTCGAGGGTGAACAAGAGAGTGGCCGCGACCTCGTAACCCCTCCGCCCGAGGGCGCGGACGGCCCGCAGCTGATCGTGGTTCTCGAGATAGCGGAGCCTCAGCGAGCCCATGGGGAACGAGCGCCGGTCGTTTTCGATCATGTCCCTGACCGCCTTGGCCGGAAGCGCGCCCGACAGAACCTGCGCCAGGATCTTGGGGAGAGTCTCCTCGTAAGTGACGTCGAACGCGGCGGCGTTGTGAGCTGGCTCGTGCGACTCCGCCAGCAAGAGCACATCGGGCTTGACCGACTTCAACACGCGCCTCGCGGCCCGCCAGAAGTCCGTCGGCACGAGCGCCGCCACATCACACCGGTAGCCGTCGATGTCGAACTTCTCGACATAGTGGCGCATGACGCCAATCATGTAGTCCCGCAGGGCGGCGCTGGAGTAGTCGAACGCGACCACGTCGTCCCAGCCGAAGCCGGCACACTGTATGTTCCCGTGCGCGTCTCTGCGGTACCACTCGGGGTGCGTCACCGTGAGAGGACAATCCCGTGCGCTGTGATTCGCCACGAAGTCCATGATGACGCGAAGGCCGTGGTGGTGCGCCGTTCTTACCAGCTCGTAAAGATCGGCGTCTGTTCCAAGGCTTGGATGGATGCTGAGATAATCGTAAATCGCATAGGGACTACCCAAGCTTCCCTTTCGCCCGTCTCTCCCTATGTCGTGAATGGGCATGAGCCAGACGCACGTGGCGCCGAGATCTGCAATCTGCGGGATCCGCCTTGTGACGCCCTCAAGGGTTCCGTCCTCGCTGAAGACACGCGGGAATACTTCGTATATCACGGCATCGCGAGCCCAGTCAGGACTCGTAACCGCCCTGAATCTGCCGAATCCTGACGCCTCCCCCTGCGGGGCCGGCGTGCGCACCTCGCCGTCCGGCGCTACCTCTACGACGGAGTTCACCGTGCCGTGCTCGTTCAGCATCATGCACGGATTGTGCGGATCGCGCGTCCATTCTCCGTCGACGACGAACTTGTACTCGTGCGCGCCCTCGCCCAGCGGCACGACAACCTCCCACACCCCGCACGGGTGCCTGTGCATCTCGCAATCAGCCGCGCGCCAGTTGTTGAACTCGCCCGCAATGTAGGCCCGCGAAGCGCGCGGGTTGAAGTAACGAAACTTGACCCCACGGCTTGCGCGCGCGGGGCCCAGCTCTCCCACAACCTCGCCCAACTTCCTGCCTCCCCCCACCACACGGGCCGGACCGTCAAGGCATAGTCCGCATCCGGCATTTCCATTATAGCGGGGAGACCAGGCAACGAGCAAAAGAACATTCTTCCTCGCTTTCCGATGCCACGGGACGCCTGGCGTCCCGCATGGCCGCACGCTGACCTTCGCTTGTCACTGCCTATGCCTTTCCCGAGGAGGTCCTCGCGACCTATGACGATGCCCAGCTCGCAGTGGCGGTTCCTGTAGTCGATCTTGTGAAGCCCGACGGACCCTACATACTCGAGCTTAGGGTCGTCCTTCATCGCCATCACAAAGACCCCCTCGTCGGCGCCGCCAGATCTGCGGAGCTGCCTATCGACGAAGTCGGCGGTCTCGTCCGCGGTTTGAGGGAAAACCGGAAAGGAGAGGTAGCGGCTTATCTTCTCGTTGTTCACCCAGCGTTGAATCGCCTCCTGGTCCTCGCGTCTGAACTCGCGAAGCACGATCCTCTCGCCACACAACATCGGCCATCGCCCTCCCCGGACGCCTTCTGGCATGTTGCGCTAATAGTAGCACATGAGATCCTAATCAGGCAAGAGGGATCTATGTGACACGTGGAGCGTGATTTCGCGGGGCCCCAGGCCCCAGGGGGGCCCGGACTCGGGGAAGGCAGGTTCCGCCGAAGACATGAAAGTGAGGACGTGAGAGACGAAGGCATCGTGACATGAAGACATGGGCCAACGCACGGGCCCCCGGGCGTCGCGTGCAACGCGGCCCGCCGGGGAGGGACGCGGGCCCCAGGCACGTTCTCAACCCCAGCGGGACGCAGCGGGACGCCATGAAATCCGGCTTGGAAGCCTAGCCGTCTCCGTCTGCCCGCAGAACCGGACACCCTGTTGGGAGCTTACTGAGGGCGTCTGCTGCCAGATGCCGTTCTAAGTCACTAAATCAGCTCTCCGCAATAGAAACATCTTCCAAGCTAGAGGGCGCAACGGTCGCGTGCTGCAAGACAGTCGGAGGAACTCCGCAATCGGCCCTTTATAGGTCATCTCTCGATTCGGCCGCGCTCCTAATGCGAAATGTGAAAATGGGCTAAGGAGCAACGCCGAAATGATTGGCGATGCCGAGGTAGATGTAATACCCCTCGCGCCAGGTGTAGCCCATGTCTTTCAGGCGGGCTTCCTGGTAGGGATTGCTTATGTATGACGCCTCTGTAAGGATCGCAGGCATCCACGCGGTTCGGAGCACATAGAAGTTGGCTGTATGGACTCCCCCGTCAGGAAGCCCAAGGCCTGACACCATACTTGCGTGGACTTTGTCGCGCAGGTCGAGCGCGGTCGCACCCGCATAGGTATACGCGTATGTTTCCGTCGCATTATAGCTCTGGTTGTACGAGGCGTTGTGGTGCACGGAGATGAACCTGTCCGCTCCCCACTGGTTAGCAGCCGCGGTCCTGCCAGCAAGGCTCACGTCGACGTCGCCCGTACGCGACATCATAACGGTTGCCCCGCCGTACTCCACCAGGCAGTTTCGGAGGGCCGTCGCCACCCTTAGGTTCACATCGGATTCGCGAAGCCCGGATGGACCGATAGCGCCCGGCTCCGGCCCGCCGTGGCCGGGATCAATGAAGATCTTGACTCCTTCCAGCCCGCCCCGCGCCAGCGCTGCGGGTGATGCCGCCACCAAAATGGTGGCCGCCATGACCGTACACCAAAGCATAGTTCGCATAGTTCCCATCGTTCTCATCGTGTTCTTGATTCTCCGTGCTTTCACTCGTGTCTCGCCCCTCCTTGGTTCTAGCCCTAGATCTTTCGGCTGCCGATCCGCCGCCCCTGCCCAGCTCGCGCCGTCCTGCCTTCTCTTCCCTTCTTTCGTTCTTTCGTTTCGGCCCGTCCCCTTCGCACCGGGCGGCTTGTAGCTTTCTGAGCGGTGTCGCACGGCGTCGGCGTGGCCATGCTCGAGGAGGCCGCCGCGACCGCGAGCCGCGTCCCGCCGTCTCGAAGCGAACGGACACAAAACAGTGGCAGCGACGGTGCGGGCCCGCGTCGCACGTCCCCCGACGCACCACACACACGCCAGGGGCGACCGGCCGCAAGCAGCGACACGCGAGAGGCAAAGCACTGCGCCGCCGCACAACCGCGGACCACGGCGGACCAACCGCCCTAGAAGCTCACGGCAAGACCCGCTGTGAGCCTCCCGTAGCTCCTGCCGCCTTCCATCCACCAATGCTCGTAGCCCGCGTGAGCGCTCGTGTTCGTGCCGAGCTCCCGGGTTACCTCCACCGACGCGGTCACGGTGGGCGTTATGTCCGCTTGTGCGAGACCTGTGACGTCCTGCCCATCATCTCCTGACGCCGACACCGCGCTGTGTGCCGCCGCCTCGTCCAGGAACCGCAGCCACGTGGCACGAACGTTCAGCTCGGTATCGCCGGAGAGCCGCCTATCATAGCCTGCGGAGACGCCCTCGGTGTTCTGGTCGAAGGGGATCCCCTGGCCACCGGACCGCGAGGCCACGCTCGAGTAGTACGGGGCGAACGCGCGCGCGATCCTGCCGTACGATAGGGTCAGCCTGTGAACCGGCGTGTTGACGGGCTCGACCTTCACCACCACGGCGGGCACCCATCCGTCGGTGCGGAACTCTGGATAAAGCGTGGAACTCGATCTGAAGAACGCGACCTCGCCTGCGATGCCGCACCCGAGGGCGTTCGCAAGGACATCCACCGAGCAGCCCGACTCATCTCCAAGGCCGCTCGCAAGGTAATTCCACGCTACGGAGACGTCGCGCCACGCCTTCTCGACTCTCAAGGCCAGGAGGTCGTCGGCGCGCGTAACGAACGAGCTGTTGTAGTAGTAGCCCGAGCTCAACCTCGCCCAGATCCCTGTGATCCCCAGCCCTCCGACGCTGGCATCCGCATAAACTCCCTCGGGCGCCTCCAGGTCGGTCCTGCCGAGCAGACCGATCGGCCCGAGCGAGAACCGACGCTTCCCGGCGGACACCTGAAACCCCTTCCCTGCATATCGGGCCCAAGCCTCATCGACCAAGAGAGGCCGGGCGACCGCCGGCATCCAGGGACTTGCATCGCTCGGGCTGCTCACGCCCCAGACCCCCTGCGTCGAGAGGCGGGTGAACGCCTGCACCGCGTCGCCGAACCTCGCGTCGACGATTAGGCTGAGGTCTTGCCTGATTCCAGGGAGGGTGACGCTGGACGGCCTGGGCGCGAGAAAGTCGTCGCCGGACACGCCGGTCAAGCCGAGGCCGGACCCGTCAGGAAGGCCGCCGTCGTCCTCGCGCGCGCTGCTGTTGCCCGACCCGGAAGCCCCAGTTGTCTCCGAATCGTCCGAATCGTCCGGCCCGGAGGGGATGTCGCCGACGAACACCTCGGCCGTTATGCCGAGGGTCCCACCGATATACAGAAGTGGGCTCCCCTCGCCCCGCACTACTACCCGACCGGGCGCCGCCTTCACCCCCTCGTACCGGGTACTGGTGACGGGCGTGCCGCCGGGCGCCGTCGCCTCCGCCGAGGGTGCGGCCAGCTCCAGCGCCAAAACGACGCAGAGGGCCAGGACGGTGAACCCGCCCGTGATGGCACCTATGGAAACGTCCCCCCTTCGGCGCGGCCTCGTGCGCAGCTTGGCTCCGGTTTTCATGATGGAACGATCATCCTTTTCCCTCATATGATGCGTTCGCCTCCCGGGCCTCGTGCGTTGCTCTGTGCCGCACGAACCCGGAAGGCGCATGTCTATCCGCTATTTCGCTGTGTAACTTTGAATATCCTGCTAGAAACGGTGATGTGGAGTAAGGAAATGACAGGAAGGGGAAACGCGCAAGCGCCCGGGCGGCCGGACTTGAACGACGTGAGGTGCTGTACACAAAAACAGACGGCGACCTCAGCCGCTTTCGCTGCGCCGCCGCATACATTTCGACTGGTGCCCGGGACGAGACTTGAACTCGTACGGGGGTTACCCACACGCCCCTCAAACGTGCGCGTCTGCCATTTCCGCCACCCGGGCACAAACTTCAAACGCGTTAAGCTATCTACGTGAACGATTATAAGGCGACGGACCCGAAATGTCAACACATGATCCGGCCCGTCGGCCCGCTGGGCGACTGGCCCGCGAGCTTGTGAACCTGAACCCGTGAGCCCGTGCGATCAAGCCGAACTTAGTGCACTGCAGCCTTCCTGTTCCCCAAGGATTTTCTGAAGTGGCACGCGACGAAATGGCTGTCCCCAATGTCGACGAACGGCGGATCCTCGACGGAGCAGATGTCCTGCGCATACCTGCACCGCGTATGGAACCTGCACCCGCTCGGCGGGTTTATCGGGCTCGGCACGTCTCCCTCCAGGATTATGCGCTGTTTCTTCTTGGTCGGATCCGGTATCGGTACCGCGGAAAGAAGCGCCTCGGTGTACGGATGCTGCGGGTTGTTGTACAGCTCGTGCTTCGCCGCGAGCTCCACTATCTTGCCGAGATACATCACGGCAACCCTGTCGGATATGTGCTTCACGACGCTGAGGTCGTGCGCAATGAAAAGGTACGTGAGCCCGAACTCGCGCTGCAGGTCCTGCAGCAGGTTGATGACTTGCGCCTGGATGGACACGTCAAGCGCCGACACGGGCTCGTCGCAGATGATGAGCTTGGGATTCACCGCGAGCGCCCGCGCGACCCCGATCCTCTGCCGCTGCCCTCCAGAGAACTCGTGAGGGTATCTCCGGGCGTGGAACGGCGACAGGCCCACAACCTCGAGAAGCTCGCGCACTCTCCTGTCTTTCTCCCTGCCCCGCGCTATCCTGTGGATCTCCATGGGCTCCCCGATGATGTCCCCCACGGTCATCCTGGGGTTCAACGACGCGTATGGGTCCTGGAATATTATCTGCATGTCCTTGCGGAGCTCGCGCATCTCCTCGCGCCCGAGCTTGAGGATGTTCTTGCCTTCGAAGATTATCTCGCCCGAGGTGGCCTCGATGAGCCTCAGGATGAGCCTGCCCGTCGTTGACTTGCCGCAGCCGCTCTCACCGACGAGGCCCAAGGTCTCCCCCCGGTTTATGTGAAAGCTCACCCCGTCCACGGCCTTTACCGCGCCGACCTTTCTGGAGAGCACTATGCCCTTTGTTATCGGGAAGTGTTTCACCAGGTCCTTTACTTCAAGAAGCACCTCTGCCATGACGCTGTCTTGCCTCCTCCAGCCCCGAGCTCGTCGACTAGTTCTTGTGGTAGCCGAGGAACCTCCAGCACCTGACCTGGTGACCGGCCTCGACATCGACCAGTTCAGGCTCCTCTTCCTTACAGATGTCCCGAACAAAGCTGCACCTGGGATGGAACCTGCACCCCGTAGGCATGTTGAACGGGTTCGGAACGACGCCCTCGATCACCTGCAGCCTTTCGCGGTCCTCGTTGACCTTCGGGATCGACCCCAGAAGCCCGAGGGTATAAGGATGTTCCGGCTTCTTGAAGATGCTCACCACGTCCGCGCTCTCGACGATCTTGCCGGCATACATTACCACGACCTTGTTCACCGTCTCGGCCACTACCCCGAGGTCGTGGGTGATGAGCATGATCGCTGTTCCGAGGTCCTCCTTGAGCTTGAGCATAAGGTCAAGGATCTGCGCCTGTATCGTCACGTCCAGGGCGGTGGTGGGCTCATCGGCGATGAGGAGCTTCGGGTTGCACGACAGTGCCATTGCTATCATGACCCTCTGCCTCATCCCGCCGCTCATCTGATGCGGATACTCATCCACCCGCTTCTCCGCGGACGGAATGCCCACAAGCCTCAGCATCTCGATGGTTTTCTTGCGGGCCTCTTTCTTCCCCACCTTCTGGTGAAGCATTATGGCCTCCATGATTTGGTCGCCCACGGTGAACACCGGGTTCAAACTCGTCATGGGCTCTTGGAATATCATGGAGATCTCGTTCCCGCGGATGTGCCTCATCTCAGCCTCGCTCTTCTCGAGGATGTTCTTCCCCTCGAAGATTATCTCACCGCCGACTATCTTCCCCGGCGGGTTCGGGATGAGCCGCATCACCGAGAGAGACGTGACGCTCTTGCCGCATCCGCTCTCCCCCACGATGCCGATGGTCTCGCCTTTATCAACCGAGAACGACACCCCGTCGACCGCCGGGACCACCCCGTCCTCGGTGTAGAAGTACGTCTTGAGATCTCTTACTTCCAAGAGCGTCTCGCCCATGACCTAGCAACCCCTTCCTACGCTCTACGCTTCTCACGTTCTACCCGTTCTCATGACTAGGCAGATCGCCACGAATTTGCGCTGCTTTTCAGCGGGCAAGTTCTGTCCAGGGTTGCCGGTGTTGCCCTCCGGGGACAGCGCGCTTGCGGCGCGCCTCGTTCGAATTTGGCGCGTTGGCACGCCAAATTCTCGACGCCCCGTCGTGCAAGCACCGGCAACCCTAACATCCTTGACACCTCAAGAACACAGCTCAAGAACAGCGGTCCCAACGCAGCCCGGCGCGGCACCAGAACCAGCACCAGGCGCCGCCACGCGAAGCTGACTCGGGTTCACCCCATGACCAGCTCCAGCTTTTCGTTGGGGATCCTGCCCGGTATCCTTCCCCTCTTGGCAATGGGTTTCCCTGCAACCTCTTTGAGATCGAGGGTCATATCGATGGGCGGTGCCTGCGAGATAAAGCTGCCCACCCCGAACGCATGAGCCCCGGCGGCCGCGAGCTCCCGTATCTTCTCTGGGTAGAGCCCGCCGGACACCAGGATCTTCACGTGGTTGTACCCTGCCTGGTCAAGACGCGCACGCACTTCGGCGACGAGATCGGCGGTAACACCGCCTCGCTCACCCGGGGTGTCCAGGCGGATCCCAGCGAGACGCTTGCCTAGCGCGTCCGCCACCCGAAGGGCTTCCTCGGCCTCGTCCTTGAACGTATCGACGAGGATGATCCGCGCAGCGTCGGGCGGCATGAACTCGTCGTAGGCCTTGGCGACCTTCACGGTATCCCCTACAATGAGGAAGACGGCGTGGGGCACGGTGCCCGAGGGCTCACGGCCGAGCAGCTTCGCCGCGAGTATGCAGCTCGCCCCGTCCACGCCGCCAATCACGGCAGCCCGCTCCATGACGGGCGCGACCGCCGGATGGACATGCCTTGCGCCGAAGCATATAACCTGCCTGCCATCAGCGGCCTCCTTGACCTGGCGCGCGGCGGTGGCCCACCCGCTGGAGCTCGCCAGGAACCCCAAGATCGGCGTCTCAAACATGCCGAACTCCTCATAGGGCCCTTCTATGCGCATCACCACGTCCTTCGGGGCGAACTCGCACCCCTCAGGGAGAGCCCACACCTTGACCTGTTTCCCCTCGAGGAGGTGAAGCACTTCGCCGACGCCTGCGAATATGCCCGCCTTGCGCGGAAAGATCTCGCCCACCACAGGCGTGCGGCCGAGATGCAGCTTGTCCAGGATCTCGCGCGTTCTGATAAAGTAGATATCGGTAGTGAGGCCCATCCGGATCTCATCGTGCTGGGCGGAGTAGAAGCGCTTCTTGGGGTCCACGCGGAAGCCGCGGACGTCCTCAAGGCTTGTGATCTCGCGGACCTCGCTCGGGGTGTCGAAAGCGGATATGCAACCACTCGACTTCTCAGGCATGCTAAGTTGTTCTCCTTTCGTCACCGGTCATCACCGACGCTGCGGCCGGCCCAGGGTCGGCCGACCGCGGCCAGCCGGTCACGTGGCCTCGCGTGGCCTCGCCGGCATGGACCGGCCCGCCGCCGCGGCCCGCGACCACTCTTGTCTTCTTGCCGCGCTGGCTTGGGCCTGTGCGGCACGTCGGTTCGTCATGCCACGACCGCCGCCATGCCGCCACTCCGCGACCGCACGGCGCGCTTTGCCGGACAAGCACGGCACAGGCATGAAGACGATCCCAAGTCATGCAAGATTATACCACGGACGCCCACCGAATGGAACGGGCTAGCCCTTGCGTTCTTGCGCTCTCGCGCTCGTGCCCTGCGGGTCCCGCCGGCTGTCAGCCGCTTTCTTGCGGCACGGGCTAGCTGCTACTTTCCGGCCGGGACCCAATCCATTGACCGTCGTAGGCTCGGACGTACGCGTCGTACAGCCTGAGGACCTTCCTCACATACTCCCGCGTCTCAGGAAACGGGATGTCCTCTATCTCTTCTGTACTTCCGGTCCAGCGCGATGTGTCCAGCCACTTCCGCACATTGCCGCGCCCTGCGTTGTACGCGGCGAGCACAAGCACCGTGTTGCCTCCGAACTCCCGCTCGAGCGATGCGAGGTACCACGTCCCTATGCGGAGGTTCACCCTGGGATCATGCAGCATCTCCGGGTCGAACCCGTCGATCCCGAGTTCCTCGGCAACCCACCTGCCGGTATCAGGCATCACCTGCATGAGACCGCGCGCGCCCTTCTCCGACACCACGTACGGCCTGAAACGGCTCTCCACTCGCATGAGCGCCGTCACGAGGAACGGGTCCACATTGTGCTCAGCGCAGTACTGCGTGACGAGATCCCTGTATGGAGTCGGATACGCCCGCTCTAGATACCACTTGGAGTGCAAGAAAAGGTAGGCAGCGAGGACCGCGCCCGTAACAACCAGGGCCCAGCGCGCCGCATGGCGGAGACTTATGACTGCCACGCTTTCACCATCCCGTGGATGCGTTCGCTATTATTCGATATACGTCGCGGCGGCGGTACATTCGTGCCGCCCGCAACAACGTGACGAGCGGGCGAGCGGGCACACGCCCCTCGCTCACGCGCACGCGAGGCCCGCGAGGACGGGCGCAGGCTTCCCTTCCGGCGCGCCGCGACGAGGGGCGCGCGGCGGGACGTCGGCATCTCGGCACAGCGGCACGGCGGCCGCGACGGCGCAATGTGACGCGCCCGCGAAGCGCGCGGGCGAATTCTCCACGCCCCGTCGTGCGGCAATCTCGCGCTATCTCTGACACTCTCTCCGCAATCTCTCGAGGATCAGGTCCACCTGGCGCGCCACGTCGTCCGGCGAGCCGTTGTTCTCGACCACGAAGTCCGCGCGGCGAGCCTGCTCTTCCAACCCCACCTGAGCCTTCACGCGGTCGAGCGCTTCGGGGCGAGAGAGGCCGCTGCGCGCCATGGCACGCCTCACGCGCACTGACTCGTCAGCCGTCACGCAGATGACCCGGTCGACCAGCGCGTCCAGGCCCGCCTCGTACAGCACCGCCGCGTCCACAACGATCATGGAGTAGCCGCGATCGACCGCCTCCCGAACCTGCTTCTCGGTGGCCGCACGGAGCCGCGGAAACATTATCTCGTTTAGGCGCGCGAGGGCGTCGGCATCGCTGAACACCAGCCTGCCAAGGGCTCTGCGGTCCAGGGTGCCGTCCTCGCGACGGAAACGCGCCCCGAACTCCCGGATTACCTCCTCGAGCGCCGGCTCGCCGGGCTGGACGAGCGCCCGCGCCACTTGGTCTACATCGATCACGAACGCCCCCCGCCGCGCCAGCTCGGAAGCGACGAGGCTCTTACCGCTCGCAATACCGCCCGTTATGCCGATGACCATTGCCGAGGCCTCCAGGCACCTCAACCTTGCTCGCAGCAGGCACGCGATGAAGAAACATTCGAGGTAGATCCGGGAATTCCTCCCCACAGGCGGCGCGAGATGCGAAGAGAGTCCCTGGGACTGTGCGCAGCGCTTGCCACCACGCGCCGCCCATCAATGCAGAAGGTCTCCACACGGCCGCGTCCGCCGCGCGACGACCCATCGACCGGCGACGGCTGGTTACCTCAGCCTCATGAGGCCGAGCAGAATGAGGATGCCGCCGGGAGCTTTCTCAAGGCCCGGGGCAAGGACACTCTCCTTGACTCGTCGTCCGATGCATACCCCGAGGCCCACGAATACGGTCTGCGTCGCGCTCGCCACAAGGGGCGTCAGCGTGGCCGAAAGCCCGGCCAGGCCCGCCCCGAATCCCACGGCAAGCGCGTCCACGGCGAGAGCGAGGCCGAGAAGGAGGGCCTCGCCTGGAGTAAGGGTGCCGGAGGAATCTAGATCCGCACGGGCGGGCTCGTCGAGAAGGCCGGGCACGACCGCGAGGGAGCTCGCGAACCGCGCCAGCCACCGCGGAGGACGGTACGCCTTACGGCTTCCGGGCGCGCGCGCGCCCGCGTCCGGTGCCTCATCCGGTGCCTCTCCTTCTTTGTCGCATGTCACGTCGCTGCCTGGAGCCGCGCTGCCGCGCTGCGGCACCTCTTCAAGGGGTGCGTGAGTGCAGTCGTTCGTGCCGCGCTCACTGTGCGGTGCAAAGCTCAAGTGATCTACGCCCTTCGGGCACCTGAATGCCAGTCGCCCTGCTGGCGCCTCCGCCTCTGAAGGTGTCGCCCAGACGCCCGACGCAGGCTTCTTGTTCCTTGCCAGCCCTGCATTCGGGTGAACCGCCGAAGGCCCGCGCCCCAGCCCTCGCACGCGCGTTGTGTGCCCTCGCCCGCGCAACAACATCCATGCCCCAAGCACTATGAGCAGGCCTCCACCCATGAGTCTGCCCACAACGGGGGTAAAGAACGCGGCCGTCGCACGACCGCTCCCTATGGACAAGAACACGACCACGGCGGACACCACGTTCATCACTAGGAGAGAGCCCAGCGGCACCCTTATGCCCCGCAGCCCTTCCGCAAAGCCCGCCGCGAGCCCGTCGACGCTCACGGCCACCGCGAATAGCAGCATCGCCAGCACCGAGACATCGCCCTCCTGCCGTTTTCGCAGGTCCCGATGTCTACCCTACGGCAGGCGAGGGCGAGTGGTGCACGTACCTCCGGACGCGTCCCGCGTGGACAGGGACATTCCCACGCGGAGGGGGTGCAACTCAACTAGAAGGGGCTCCCGGACGCGTCCGGGAGCCCCCTGTTTTGCCCGCATTTTCGCGGGGTGACACGGCCCGTTCTAGAACGGGATGCTCACGCTGAGCTTGAGGTAATCATGATCCGGGCTGACGTTCGCGTTGCAGAGCCACGCCCACGGCTTCCCGTCGTCGAAGTCGTCGAAGCAGCTGTACCACTTCAACCCGCTCTTGCCGTAGCTCAGCGTCACGGTGCTCTTGCCTAGCGCGACCTTGTACGACCCGCTGAACGAACCTTTGCTGTTGGTCGCGTCGTAGGTGTAGGCAACCGACAGCGTGCTGTTGGGGGACAGGGTCCACGTCAGCTTGTCGTACACGAGCGTTGTGTAGTCATGCTTATTGATGTCCTCGGACTCCGAGCTGTTGCCTGTCACAAGAGCCAGCCTGTTCGAGAACGCGTCGTTGATGGCAACGTTCGCGTCGGCGTATGCGACGTACGTCGTCCCAGCGCCATCCATGCCCTGGTACGAGGCTCTCGCCAGGCCGGCGAGGGTCGTGTCGACTTGCTTCACCACGCCAGGCACGAAGGTCTGCTTCGCCTCGGCGTAGACCTCGTAATCGAGGCGCGTGTGGTTGTCAACCACAGTGCCATTGTCGATGAAATCGTACCCACCGGACTCGTACTTCGTGCTAGCTGTCACTGACACGCCTTCGATCGGAGTTGCCTCAGCGGACGCCTTGACGAGGAAGCCGGACCCTGACCTGTCGTCGTAGCCCACGAGGTTACCGTCGTCGTCGGTAATGGCCTTCGCGATATTCGCGCCCATCCACTGAAGCTCGCCATTCACCGTGAGGTAATCGAATGGCTTGTACTCGGCCTTGCCATACACGTTCTTCCTGTTATCGTCGGCAATCGGGGCGTCCTTCGCCAGGTAATCCTGGTAGTACCCTCCGACCGTGACCTTCAAGGGCTCGATCGGACGGAACTCGGCGCTGCCGTACACCTTGTTGAACGCCCTCTTGTCTGTGGCGTTGATGTCCCCGTCGTACCTGGTCCGGAAGTCGTCGCCAAGCGTCAGCTTAATGGCCTGGCCCTTGAGGTCGACGGTCGTGGAAGCCTCGCCTTGCACCTGACGCCAGTTCTTGTAAGTATTCGCATCGCTCGGGCTGGACGACGGCCCAGGCGCGACCGCTACGAAGTTGCGGGACACCGCGCGCACGTTGCCGCTAAGCGAGAACCTGCTGAGCGCGATGCCGCTCAGGTTGAGCTCGAATGCCGGGGCGGCACTGCCCCACTTGCCGTCACGGTTCGGGGCCACATAAGGCCTCTCGAGCGAGGCAGCAACGGCCGCTGTGAGTTTCGCGCCCTCAGAGATCGGGAGCGGGCCCGTGATGTCCGCCTCGATGTTTGCAATCGCTGACCCTCCGTCAGAGCCCTTGCCGGCCGCGATCGCCCCGACGGTGTACCCACCGGGGAGCTCGTAGGTGGCGCGGCCCAACGCGTACCTGGGGTTGTTCCCGTCGGCGTACGACTGGGTTATCGCGTATCCCGTGAACCCGACGCCGAACGGCGCGCCCGTAACCTTCAAAGTGTGAGTTGGTATCGAGGTTATCGGGTCGACCTCGGTCTTGACGTACTTCACCAGGCCGAGCGGATCGCCGAAGCTCGCAAAGGCGTAGTCGCCCTCCGTGCCATCCGTCAGGCTGAGCGTGAACGGCGTGCCTTTGTACACGATCAGGTAGTCATCGTCCTGATCCACCTTGACTGCGCCGCCGTCCGCGTAGAACATCAACGGGATGTGAGCGGACATGGTCTCGCCCTCAGCAAAGTCGATGGTCAGATACAGGGTAGACAGCGTTGCTAGGTCGATGCCGTCGGCCGAGCCACCGCCGTCGTTCACCGACGTTATCACGCCGCCGTCGTACGTCACAGCGCCGACGTACTTGCCGCTCACACTGAGCGTCGCGCCCATGGCCGGAACGGTCATGGCCGCAACCAGGAGAACGGCGAGCACAATTCCTAGGCTCTTCCTCATTTTCTCTCCCCCTTACGGTTGATTTGTGTCTTCTTGAGACGCCGGGGGAAACCCTGAGCCATGAGTCACCTTGTTTCCTCATGACCTCCGCGTTCCCCGAGGGTCTCCGCTGCATCCGTTATTCCGGAGTGTGGTGCGACGAAGCTGCGTTGTATGCGCCTATATTCGTTCACTTAGCCGCGTAGCTAACCTTTGGGGTGTCACCTCCTTTCTGGCTACGTGGCTAAACTTGATTGCAGGATGATCGGACGCCTGTCTTCTTTTCCAATACTATAAGGGCCATTCCACGATGTCAACCGTTTCTTGCGGCCCCACCACGCCCCTATTATTCTACACGATGGCAGATTCTCCTTCTGCACCTTAAGGCCAATTCAAACATTTGTCGCCGGCAGAGCCTTGAGATCGAGCCAGTTGGGCCCGGCTTTCACATCCGCCCTCAAGGGCACATCGAGGACCACAGCTTCCTCCATCGTCCTCCTGGCCAGCGTGGCGACCTCCTCGATTTCGCTTTCAGGCACTTCGAACACGAGCTCGTCGTGGACCTGCAGGATCATCTTGCTTGCAAGGCCACGCCGTCCGAGCTCGCGGTGGACGCTCACCATGGCGAGCTTTATGATGTCAGCCGCAGTCCCCTGGATGGGTGTATTCATCGCGGTCCTCTCCGCGAACTTCCTCGCGGGCACGTTCTTGCTGTTGAGGTCGGGCAAGTATCGCCGTCTGTTGAGAAGGGTCGTGACGTAGCCGTCGCGTCGCGCTGCCTCCACGACCTCGTCCAAGTACTTCTTCACTCCGCTGTAGTGTCGGAAATACGTGTCTATGAAGAGGGCGGCCTCCTTCCGCGATATCCCCAAGCCCTTTGCGAGGCCGAAATCGCTGATACCATAGACTATGCCGAAGTTCACCGCCTTGGCCCTGCTTCTCATCTCAGGGGTCACGTCACGGATGTCCACCCCGAAGACCGAGGCCGCCGTGCGCGCGTGAATGTCTTCGTCGCGCCTGAACGACTCCACGAGCGCTCTATCGCGCGAGAAATGGGCTAGTACTCTGAGCTCGATCTGGGAGTAGTCCGCGCTTAGTATCAGACTATTCGCCTTGCCCGGGACGAAGACCGCTCGGATGCGTCGCCCTTCCTCCTTGCGGATGGGTATGTTCTGAAGGTTGGGATCGCTGCTAGAGAGCCTGCCCGTGGCCGTCACCGTCTGGTTGAAGGTGGTGTGAATGCGCCCGGTCTCAGGATTGATGAGGGATGCGAGCGCGTCAGCGTAAGTCCCCTTGAGCTTGGCTATCTCCCTGTACTCCACGATCTTCGCGGCGATACGGTGGTGGGACGAGAGCTCCTCGAGCACCTCGGCGTCGGTGGAATAGCCTGTTTTGGTCTTCTTGGCAGCGGGCAAGCCGAGCTTCTCGAAAAGGATGTGCCCGAGTTGCTTCGGGGAGTTGATGTTGAACTCCTCGCCAGCAAGCTCGTATATCTCACGCTCGAGCCCGGCCATACGCAACGCCATATCCCGCGAAAGGTCACGCAGGCGTTCCGGGTCCACAGCGACGCCCGTCATCTCCATGTCCGCAAGCACGGTGACCAAGGGCATCTCCACGGAACAGAACAGCTTCTGCATGCCGAAATCCATGAGCTTCTTCGTGATGACCTCGCGAAGGCGCGGGAGTCGAGCAAGACCCTCGCAGACAGCATCACCCACGGCCTCGGCGCGTGCTTCGGCGACGGTCCTCGGGAGCCCGCCGCGCCCCGCTGCCGAGTAGAGCGCGTCCACCCCGTACACATCCTCTCCGAGCTGCTCGCGGATGACGTGCTCGAGGTCGCTCTTTCGCTCGGGGTTGACGAGGTAGGCGCCGATCATGGTGTCGAAGTAGAGGCCCTCTAGCTTGACGCCTCTCCTGCGCAAATGGATCATCTTCGGTTTGGCATCGTGGCACACTTTGGAGATGGCGTCGTCCTCAAAGACCGGCCCGAGGATGTCGAGAGCAGCCCTCTCCGGAACCGCCGGCGCCCCGAGGTATGAGTGTGCGAACGGAACGTAGAAAGCCCTTCCGTCCGGCAAGGCGAACGCCACGCCCACGAGTGCCGCGCGCATGGGGTGAGGGCCGTCGGCCACCACATCGAAAGTGAAGTCTTTCGCGGCCCCGAGCTCGCGTGCAAGATCGCGCACGGCGTCCAGATCGGCGACTATCGCGCAACGCGCCCCACGCCCGCTCGCCTCGGCCGTGACGACCGTAGGTTCGCCGAAAACACCCTCATCCGGCGCGGCGGGCGGCCGCCCTCGGCGCGCTTCATCCCGGACAACGTCCGGGCCAACCTCTTCTGCGCCGAACAAGCTTCCTGCGACAGGCTCGGGCGGCACACTTGGCCGAGAGGGCGGCGTGCCGGACCGGGGTGTGGCCGGCTCGGGCTTCCCCGGGCCGGGGCCCATCCTCGCCTCGAGCCGCCTGAGCAGGCTGCGGAACTCGAGACGCCTGAAGAGATCCGCAAGCCTTGCGTAGTCCGGCTCCTCCAAGCGACACGCGTCGAGGTCGAAGTCGATGGGCACATCGCGGTCTATTATGGCCAGCCTCTTAGAAAGCTGGGCTTGCTCCGCATGGTTACGGATGAGCTCCCGCGCCCGGGCGGGCTCCACGCTATCGACGTTGCGAAGGACCTCCTCGACCCCGCCGAAAGTCTGGATGAGCTTCACGGCGGTCTTCTCACCAATGCCCGGCACGCCCGGGATGTTGTCGGACGCGTCGCCCGCGAGCCCCTTGAGGTCCGGCACCTGACCCGGGGCGATGCCGAACCGTTCCCTCACCGCGGCCTCGTCGAACGTCTCCATTTCGCTGATGCCCTTTCTCGTGATCACGGCGCGTGTAAGAGGCGAGACGAGCTGGAGCGTGTCCCTATCCCCGGTCACGATTAGAGACTCGCAGCCGGCCTCCTCGGCTTTCCTCGTAACCGTGCCGATGATGTCATCAGCCTCATAACCATCGATCTCGAGCACGGGGACACGAAACGCCTCGACGAGCTCTTTGATGAGGGGTATCTGGGACGCAAGTTCGTCCGGCATGCCCTTGCGCGTAGCTTTGTATCCCTCGAACTCGAGGTGGCGAAACGTGGGCGCCGCCCTGTCGAAGGCTACAGCAAGGTAATCCGGCTTCTCTTCCTCGAGAAGCCGGAGCAGCATGTTGGCGAAACCGTACACGGCGTTCGTGCGTTCGCCGGTCCGGGTGCTGAGGTCGGCTTGAATGGCGTAGAAAGCGCGGTTCGCAAGGCTGTTGCCGTCGATTATCACAAGCTTCTTGCGCGTCATCTTCGTGCCCCCGCTCGGCCTGGACCTGCCGGGATTTAGTATGCGCCCCGCCGGGCAAGCATCATCAGTTTCTTCCTCATATGCCGCTGGATTCCTGCAGAACAGCGACGAAAGAAAGCGCTAAAGAAAGAGCGAGGCTCGCCGCGAGCGCAACGGCCTCTGCCTGGCGGGGAGCAGCGCATCGGGTGGAGGCCAACTCGTGGCGTGAAAAGACGATGCCTCACAAGGCACGCTTCGCGAGGGCTGCTTGGTGAGGGCCTACGACGTGGAGACCTCGCGGATAAGGCGTGGTTATGCATATACGTTACAAGTCATCAGGGGGCGCGTGTGGGACGAGACCAGTTCCGGAGAGGCGTGACCTGGACGATGAATGAGGAACGCGCGAGGACGCGAAAAACGGTGTGTGCGTGTCGTGTGCGTGTGGCCGACCAGCCGGCCGGCCGCGGGGCATCGCAAGCCAATGCGCGCGGCCGGCCGCACCCTATGTTCGCCGCAAGTCAGCCATAAGCCTAGAGGTCTAGAGGTTAAGTATTCGCCCCAGCAAGTACTGGGCCACCTCGATCTCCCCATAGGTTTTGGCAAGCTTCCAATCTTGACTGAGCAGGGCCGCTACGAGGTCCGACGATATCCCGAGTTCGGCCGAGAGCGCGTCGGCAAGGCGCTTTTTCGCGAGATCACCGAGCTGGGTCCAGTTTTGGCTGACCAGGCTCGTCGCCTCTTCCTCAGTCAGGCCGGTCTCCGTGAGCCGTTCGATGAGCCTCGGTTGCAGGCCTTGCTTGACCGCGTTCCAGTCGCCCCGGGCGAGCGCTTCCACGTCCGATGGTGCGAGTGTGCCCTTGGAGAGAATGCTTACTTTCGCTGTCACGTCGTCCTTTGTAACGAGGCCGCTCGCCTTGATGAACTTGGGTTCGCCCGCCGCGTCGGACACCACGTAGACGTCGTCGCCTCGCAGGAGCTTGTCCAGGCTGGTCGCCACGCTGTTCCTGTATATCTGCGTGTCAAGGCCGCAGGTCACGGTCTGCTCGCTCCCGCCGGGGGTGGTCACCGTGAGCGTGCCCTGCTGTGTGTCCACGCCGGCCAGCTTGCCTTGGGTGATCTTGATGTCTATAAGGGACTTCACCATCCATGCGGTCTCAGCTCTCGTAGTAGCAGTATCAGGCTCAAACACCACGCCGAAATGGACGGGAAGGATGCCGAGAGCGTGCGCGGTCTCAACAGCCCGGAACGCCCAGTGGCCCGGGGTGATGTCGGTGAAGCTGGGCTCGGGCTGGTCGAGCGAATCCATCTTGTCCGCGAGTTTCACCACGCGCACGAGCATCGTCACCATCTCCGCGCGCGTAATGTGCCTGTCCGGCTTGAACGTGCCGTCTGGGTAGCCTGAGACGATGCCGGCCTCGGTGAGAGCCGTGATGTACGCCTGCGCCCAGTTGTTCTTGATGTCGCTGAACCTTGGCTCGCCGGTGGGACGGATGGCAAAAGCCCTTGCTACTATCTTCGCGAACTCCGCGCGCGTGACAGGATTCTCAGGCTTGAAGGTTCCGTCCGGGTAGCCGGATATGATGCCCTCATCAATCAGGGACGCGATGGCGTCGTGCGCCCACGAAAGCTCGATGTCCTTCAAACGGTCGGCCGCGCCCCCCGAGGCGCCGTGCGCCGCGGTCGCGGCGGTCGTCGGAGCCGCGGTCGACGGTGCGGCCAGCGCGCACACCGGCGCGAGCAACGACGTCACCACGAGCGTTACTGCGACCATCGCAAGCATCTCGACTCCCGCAAGCGCTACAACAGCAAGACGTGCGACGGCACGCGGCCGTGTCACAACGAGTCCATTCTGAGCAGATCTCAAGGATGTGCCCCCTCCTCGCATGGATTACACCATGTGGATTACGCCACGAGTATCGGTGACGGCTCAAAGGCGAACGACCGAATGATCACGATGCCGGGCAATGCCGGCTAACGTCGGAAAACTCCCTGCTACGGATCGCCTGCTCTAGGTTGACATTCAACGCAACACGCCGCACACCTTTATGTAATTGATGGACTTGTCGGCATCTAGCGGTGTTTTCGGTGAATGTTGGTCCGGCGCCGTCTCCATACTCGTTCGGCGGAGCGCAGGGCACGCGCGGGCGGCGATGTGAACGGGCACGGGCGCGGGCACGACCGTCACCGCGCGGGTTGAGGCAGAGGCCGGGCTACCCGGCCGATGGCAGCGATGGCGGCGCGCCTGTCTCCGCCCGCGGGAAGGCGAGGACCGAGACGTGGGGTGGGGGCGCGGGCGCGCCTCCACACCCTGTTTCGGATGGAGACGCGAATAGGAGCGAGGGCGCGACAATGGACGAAGACGAAGACGAAGACAGGGCCGAAGACGAAGGCTGAGGACGCGTGTCAATTGCCAGCACGAGGCTTTGCGGGTCCCAATGGACGAGCATCGTGAAGAGGACCCGCTGCAGGTCGCGGACGGACACGTAGGCCGTTCCCGACTCCACGACGCATGGCACGGGGAGCACCCCGCCGATCACGGCCAGGCGCCGCGCCGGGTCCCAGTGAACGTAGAACCGCAGCGCGTCAGCTACGGAACGCACTGATACCAGCACATTGCCGGACGCGTCAATGCGAGCCGCCTTCGCCCCAAGGGCCCGTCCGTCCACCTCGACGCGCGGGATCCAGGGCACAGGCTCCGGCTTTCCTCTGGCCGCAGCGACGATCGCCCTGAGAGTCTCTTCGTCCACATTGGGCGCAGGCTGGGGCATCGCAGCTTCCAGGGCCGCGACGGCGTTCTGAAAGGTGTTCGTGCCGCGCTTGTAAACATCGGGATGGACCGTGATGCGTGCGCCGAGGAATCCTGGCCATTCGTTCCCGGGGCTAACCTCGATCGTTCTATACACGAACTCGACCTCCGTGCCAATGGGCACGATATCGTACAGCTCCCGCGCGTCCTCATCACGCATGCGGATACAACCCAGGCTCACCGCCTTCCCGATGGACGCGGGATTGTTCGTCCCGTGGATACCGTACCCAGGCCAGCTCAAACCCATCCAACGCGATCCGACCGGGTTGTTGGGCCCGGGAGGCACTGGCGGGCCCCCGTCCGGGGGGAACCACGTGGGATTCTCGGCCTTGTGAACGATGGCGCACCTCCCGATGCGGCTCGGCGAAACGGCCTTCCCCACGGCTATCGGGTAATCCTTTGCCAGCTCATCGCCGCGGAACAGCGAGAGCCTGTATGCCGGGATGTTGATCACTATCCGATAGCGCGAACCCGATTGCTCGCCGCTTTCCTGACCGGTTCCGTGCGTCCCGCCGCCCGCATCGTCGTTCCGCGCCGCACCGCCGTGAACGGCGGTGCCGTCACACGCGGTGGGCTGCACGCTCACAGCGAGGGCGGCGCTCCCCCCGGCCCACACATCCGCGGCCGTCACAGTCGCGCCCCGCGCTGAAACGAAAGCGCAGGCCGAAGCCGAAGTTGAAGCCGAAACCCGCAGCGAATCTGAGGCCGAAGCGGGGCAGGGAACCTCATCCGTCATCGAAACCGGGACATGGACCCGGGCCAAGCACCGGGAGACTGCCTGGCGTGAAGAAGAAGCGGGGACGGAGCCTGACGCCAAAGCCCGCGCCAGCGAGCCGGCAGCCTCCGTCCCCCCCGTGAACAGAAAAGGCGCGATACCGAGCGCCACGCACAGCCACAGCACAAACGTTCCACGACGCACTCTGGAGAGTCCCTCCCACTCTTCTGACCCGCCTGAGATGACGCTACAGGCGGTTCACCCCCTGTTACCGGCAACAGTATATTCATAATCTCCAGCACGTAGACCCTGTTGGCCCACGGTGCGCCCGGTTGCGACACCGCGAGTTGCCACCGCTCCAGCTCGAAGCCATCGAGTCTTGGAATGGCGCCGATCATGAAGCAGGAGACGTTCGGGGTCCCGGAGTCGCCGCGGTTACGGGGCCCAGCGTTCACCTGAGAGACTGAGAGACGCGAAAATCCGGCCGCCCGCCAGAGCAGCCGGATCAGAGCAGCCGGATTTGATCGCACCTACTGAGCGTATCTACGCGCGCGACGGACAACGACTGGCAATCACCGGTGACACCCTGGTGCCGCGTCTAGAGCAGCTTTTCACCCAGCGGTTTCTCAAGCAGAGCCACGATGAGTTTGACGGCGTTCTCGATATCAGAGAGGTCTGCCATCTCCGACGGTGTGTGGATGTACCTCGTGGGTATGGAAATGGCTCCCGACGGAACACCCTCGCGCGTAAGATGTATCGGCCCCGCATCAGTGCCGCCACGCTCGAGCACCTCGAGCTGGTAAGGGATCCCCTTCTCTCTCGCCGCATCCACCATCAACTGGCGAAGCCGCGGATGAGTGATCACCGACGAGTCCTTCACCTTTATCGCGGGCCCCTTGCCAAGGCTGACGTCCATCGGGTACGCCTCGGGTGTGTCACCCGTCCCCGTCACGTCCACGGCTATGCCGATGTCTGGGTTCACGCCGTACGCCGCCGTCTTGGCTCCGCGCGTCCCCACCTCCTCCTGCACGGAGAAGACCACGTAAACCTGGTTCGGGATGTCTCTTCCCTTGAGTTCCCTCAGCACCTGGACGAGCACGGCGCACCCCGACCGATCGTCAAGGGACTTGGCGATGACGCGTCCACCGAGATCCAAGCGCGCGTCACGCTGGAAGCCGGCGATGTCGCCGACGGAGACCTTCTCCTTCGCGGACTTGTCGTCGGTCGCGCCGATGTCGATGAACATCTTGGCGAACTTGAGGTCTTTGATGTCATCGAGCTTCTCGGTGCCGAACGTCCCCACCGTGCCGTTCTCGAACACGACCCTCTCGCCGAGGAGCGTGTATGGTGAGACTCCCCCTACGTTCGAGAACCTCACGAACCCTTTCTCGTCGATGTGGGTCGCGATGACTCCGACCTCGTCCATGTGCGCTGCCAGCAGCACGCGCGGCCCCGGGCCCCTCCTCGCCGCGATGAGGTTTCCAAGGGCATCCACCTTGACCTCGTCGGCAAGGCCCTCCACCTCTTTGCGGAGGATCTCACGCACGGGACCCTCATTGCCTGCCGGGCCGTACGCCTCGGCCAGCTTCTTCAGAAGTTCTTTCAACACGGCAGCCCCCTCTCGTCAATGCTGTCCAAGAACGCTTCCATGAGCATGAGCGTATGCTCGAAGTCCTGCTTGTCGATGATGGAAACCGGCGAGTGTATGTACCTAGTGGGGACCGACACCACCCCAGCCGGGATACCTTCGCGGATGAGATGGATCCTGCCGGCGTCGGTGCCGCCAACCGCAAGCTCCCTCAGCTGGAACGGGATGCCCCGCGCCTCCGCGACCTCCATGAGGCGCCGTACGATGCGCATGTCCGCCAGGAGGCTCGCGTCGGTGTGCGTGAGAGCAGGGCCCTTGCCGAGTCGCGTGGAATACAGATGCTCCTTCGACCCGGGGACGTCGGACGCCGTCGTGCCCTCGAGCGCGACGGCTAGGTCGGGCTCGAGCGCGTACGCGGCCACCTGCGCACCGCGCGCCCCCACCTCCTCTTGGACGGTGAACACGGCCTGCAGCGTGAAACCCCAACGCCGGTCCTTCGCGAGAAGCTCCGCGATCACGGCGCACCCGACCCGATCGTCGAAGGCCTTGGCCTTGGCGCGGCCGGACCCGATCTCTGCGTACTGCGTCGCGAAGATGACTCCGTCTCCGAGCTTGACGAGCTTCTCCGCTTCGTCCTTGTCCTTCGCGCCGATGTCTATGTATAGGCCTTCCAGCTCGAACGGCTTCTCAGATTCATCGCGCTTCTGGAGATGGATAGGCTTCGCTCCGATGACCCCCGGAATGCGGTCCCTCCCAACGAGGACCTGCTTGGACACTAGAACCCGTGGGTCGATCCCGCCCACAGGGTAGAACCGCAGCACGCCGGACTTCTCTATGTAAGTAACCATCAATCCTATCTCGTCCATGTGGGCGGCGAGCATGACCTTCGGACCGTCTTTCGAGGCACCGCGCTTTATGGCGATGAGGTTCCCGATGGAGTCGGTCTCGACCTCGTCGCAGTGAGGTCGCACATGATCACGCAGGATGTCGCGGACCTCGTGTTCCTGCCCTGGCACGCCGAAAGCCTCGGTGAGGGCTTTTAGAAGCATGTCAATCCCTCCACAAACTTCTTGTCGAGCCGCACGACGAACTCCGCCAGCAGTCTCCCTGCCTTCTTGATGTCGGCGAGCGACACGGTTTCCACAGCTGTGTGCATGTAGCGCAGCGGGATGGAAATCAGGGCCGACGGGATGCCGCCCCGGGTGACCTGAATCGCGAATGCGTCGGTGCCTCCCGGATACGGGCTGGGCTCTACCTGCACGCCGATGTCCAGGTCGTCGGCGATCTCTTTCAGCCTGGCGAAGACAGCCGGGTGGACCTGCGGTCCGAAGGCTATCGCCGGGCCTTTACCGAGGGTAAGCGTGTCGTATTCGGGCACTCCGAGCATGTCGCCGTGCCCCACGTCGACCGCTATGCCGATGTCGGGGACGATCCCGTACGTGCTCGTGATCGCGCCACGCAGGCCGACTTCCTCTTGGACGGTCGCGACGCAATAAACGTCAGCGTGGTGGCGCGCGTCGGCGAGCACCTTAAGGCACTCGAACATGACGGCCACGCCCGCCCTATCGTCCATGGCCTTGCCAGCCATGAGTTGCCCCTTGAGCCGGCTCGGATGCGTCGCGAAAGTGGCCGTGTCGCCAACCTGCACGAGCTCGCGGGCTTCGTCGGCGGTCAGGGCGACATCGATGAAAAGGTCCTCCCACTTCACGGATTTCTTCCGCTCGTCGGGCTCCTGCACGTGCGGCGGCTTCGCCCCCACCACTCCGGGGAGGTCGCGCCGGCCGTGAACGACCACCTCGAGGCCGGGAAGGATCCGTCTGTCGATGCCGCCGACCTCGGTGACGCGCAAGCATCCCTCCTCTTCGATCTTGGTAACCATGAGGCCGATCTCATCCATGTGAGCGGCCAGCATCACGCGAGGGTGGGGAGCGCGCCCCATACCTCGCTTGAGCAGGATGAGGTTCCCGAGGGCATCGTGGCGGGCCTCGTCAAAGAGCCCGGACATCTGCGCCTTCGCGACCTCGGCAACCTCGCGCTCGTGGCCCGAGACACCGGCCTCAGAGACTAGACCGGCCAGAAAGTCAGCCAGATCCCGTGTCGCCATTACCACTCCTCCAATCGCGTAACCTGTCTAAACTACGTAGGCCGCCCCGAGCCCACGCCACGGTGTCTTGCGGCGGGCGGGCGTTCTCCGGCTAGCGTTGCCGGTGTCGGCTCCCCCGGACGGCGCGGCGGCCGCTTGCGGCGCGGCTCGTTCGACCTTGGCACGTGACCCGCGGGCTGGTGAAGTCGAGCTCCCGACTTGAGCTCCCCGCTTGAGCTCACGGCGCCCCGTCCGCTGTTCGCCGTCCGCCGTTCGCCGTGCAAGTCCCGGCAACCCCACACCTTTGACGTATTCGACGCCCTTTCGACCCCTCAAGATAAAGGCGGTGGCGAAAGCTCACAGCGCCGTGTGCGTAGGTAAGCGTGGACTTCAGAACGGCTGGCAACGCAGCGCCGCGGAGCCCGGTCCGGCGGCGCACGCCCATGTCCATGTAGACACAAGCAAGCTCTGTAAAGGCTCCCGGGTTTCGGAAGGCGCGTCCCCGCCGGCGCCGAGGAACCGCGAGACCGGCGCCGGCAAACCGCGGTGGCGGTGTCAAAGGCTCAAGCTTCAGACCCCGCAATGCTTCAGACTACGGTGATATCCTCGGGAACGTAGCGCCCACCCGGGCGATACACCACCGACTGCTGACGGCGCACCCGTTGTGCGAGTTTTGCGAACCTAAGCTCAACTTGGAGGTCATCCTCTTGTGGCGCGGAGCGATGGACGCGCACTCAAGCCAAGCTAGACGATTATGGCTAGGCCTTCCAGCGTTTTTCTGTTCGCCAGCGAGCGCGCAATTCCTGCTACCGGCGCCAGGATTCCACCAGAATTCACGAATATCGTAACGAGACTCGGTAGTGGCGCCGCGGAAACGCGCCGAGCGATCGCGACGTGAGACGGCGGTGGGGGACGACGGCGTGCCCGACGATCGCGGACGACGACACCGCCCGAGGGCAACGCGCGACCGCGGGCCGCCCGCCGCGCCCCGCTCCAGGCCACGCAAAATGATAACGCCGGTGGGCGTCCGACTGCACAAAAGTAGTGTGCACTCGGAGTATGCGCGGCATACGGAACGAGGAGCTCGGAGAAAGTCAAGCGGCGGGACGGGCGCCGCCTCAAGTGCGTGACGCTCGTCGTCGGGTGGCCGCCCGCCCAAATCACCACCGGCCTAGGACGAATGTGCCGGGCCTCAGCGCAAGAATACGCGACCAACGAGTCCCCGGGGGGAACCCTCGGTCATATGGTGGGCCTGGGATGCCAATACTAGCTAGGGATCGGCGAGCCTGCAACGCGAGGTGTCGGTCGAGCGTGGAGACGAAGGCGCTCATAGTGCGGCTCAACTGGTTTTATTCCCTTGAAGCTCAGCAGGTCAGGTTGTACACGGAACAGAGCAAGGCTGCGCCGGACATGTATAGCCGCAAGGTCCTTGAGCGAGTGGCCGCCATCGAACAGGGACATGTCGACAACATCGGCGCGACCATAACTCGTCTGGGCGGCGCTCCAACCCTCATGGGCGAGGTGCTGGCGTCGGCGTTGGGGATGGTCGTGGGCAAAGCGTCAGGTGCCGCCGGCCTCATCGAACTGCTGAAGCTGGACATCTCCCTTGAGGAGAAAGCCATGCGTGATTATAAGGACCTCATCCTCAAGGTGGGCCACGACCGTGACCTCTTCGAAACCCTCTGGTCCAACCTCATCGACGAGGACATTCACACGGCATGGTTCGCTAACAAACTCAAGGAATTGGAGCGCATCGAGCGCCGCCGGGCTTACCTGTCCGAAGTCCAGACCCCGCGCGAGTAACCCACCGGCCACACAGGAGACGGGGAGACTGGCATCCGCGTGAAACCTAGCGGGGCAGGAGATCGATGAACCGGAAGACTGAGAGCCCGGGGCCCCACTTGCCCCGAGGCCAAGTGATGGTGTATAATCCGGGGTAGGCGAAGGTCCAGGGGCGGCGATCTTAAGCAGGCGTGCCGGGAAACCCTCCGGAGACAACCACACAAAGAGCAAGTTTAGGTGCCGAAGTGGCGGAACTGGCAGACGCACGCGACTCAAAATCGCGCGGAGTGACCCTCCATGGGGGTTCGATTCCCCCCTTCGGCACCAACTATGTACAGATCCTTATCTGGCGCGGGTTTGGAGAACTCCAGGGAGGCACTTGCTAATCAGTTGCTAATCAGCGCGTGTGGAGAATGTCGCCCATGACTTGGGCGGCATTTTCTTGCATGGTAGGCGTCACATGCGAGTACCGGTCGAGTGTCATGCTGATG